>CALDYY010000001.1 GCA_937944245.1 uncultured Saprospiraceae bacterium
CAGTTCAATTTCAAAGATTGCTGTTTCGCCTTGGCGCATCATAGGTAGTGGCTCGAAGTGGTTAAATGAGGCTTTCAAAAATACGCTTTCCTCCGAAAGTTGATTTTGCTTAACAACAGGTGTCATATCCACTTGGAAACGTATGTTTATTTTTTGGGGAGTTGCCTTCTCGATCTTGCACTTTTCACAACTTGAAAAGCAAACCGTATTAAGTAAGGTATCTTGAACATTCGCAAGTAGGAATGACCTAAAAGGTATGTCTGGCGAACGGCATTCGTCAGGAATATTCTCAATTTGGTTATTCCGCAAAAAAGCATATAAAATAGTGTCCATTACTTTAAATGGTAATGTGATTTGCCAAATATTTTGAATTTCACTCTCATACATAGGGGCGACCATTACTTCATCATTTATCTGATATTGAAGTTTTACCTCTAGTGTGTTAGCAGTATCGGGAATTTCCACTTGAAAAGTTATGTTCGCCGTAAGTGGCTCAAGCGTATCTAGTTGCACTGCGAAGGAAAAACTATCAATAGCATTTTTACCCGACCATTCCAAGAAGTAAGTTTTTCCTTGATCCACCCAGATACCATCTATCGCTGCTGCTAAATGAGTGGTATCCCCAATAAAAGCTGGGCAAATATTATCAAATTCATCGCCACCTATTAGGAAATTAAGGTTATTACAGTTGCCTTCGTGTACGAGCAGGCGAGTATCGCTACCTCCATTGCAAGAAGTGATGGAAAGCCAACCCGATTGGTTGGGTTGAAAACTAAACCAATGCGAACCATTTAAATTATTGGATTCTATTTGCCCAAATGGACTAATTTTATCTACTACAAATATTCCAGTGTTTATTGGGATTGCTTGTTCACAAGTTGCTCCTGCCAATGTGGGAATTACTGTAAAATCTACTTGAAACGTAAAGCCATTATTGTCCCAAGTATCATCCCACTCTAAGAAATAAATTTTCTCTTTTTCCACCAGCAACTCCAAGTAAGAAGCGTATAAATCTTCATTATTGCCTTCCTCAAATGGGCAATAATCGTCGTTATCCGCTAAAGTAGTTAATTGAAGTTGGGTGATGTCGCAAGTGCCGGTATGCACCCAAAGTCGAGTATCTGCGCCGCCTTTACAAGCACTGATGGTCATTAAGCCATTTTCTTGTGGGGTAAAAGTGAACCAAACTGCTGCAGTAGCATCTGTTTGGGAGGGGGCGCCACCTAAATTGCGCAGCACTGGGTCAGCATAGATGCTATCTACTTGATGCGTTCCTATTGCTATTGCTTTTGCAGTGGCACATAAATTGTAGTAAGGAGCTAATAATGAAGCATTTATATCGCTGTTAATATTAATTAATGCCATCACTTTTTGGTAATCGTTAAATGTAATACCTAACACAGGAATCGAAACAAATTGAGTATCATTACTTTGTAACAATGGCAGGTTATTGGGCTGCTGTTGGTCATTGTTAGCAATAATAATAGCTACTGCACCTGCTGCTGCTGCATTTGCTACTTTAGTAGTGAACGAGCAAGTTCCACGAGTGATGAGTGCTATTTTTCCAGTTAAGTCGGTGTTAATGGCATTGCATGCTTCTGGATTATCTGTGAATGTAATTATTTGACCATCAATATCTTCTGTTATCTTAGTGCCAAATAATGCATGAATAGTATAAATGTCATCCAGTCCTTCTATGCGTAACGTCGTTTGCGCACAAGAGAATGAAAATAGTAGCATTAATAAGCTAGTAGATATTAAGAACTGGATGCACTTCTTCATTATGCTTACATTTGATAATCAATCGTTTAAGATAAAGGTGTCAAGAAAATTCTAACAATGTTAGATACGGAATCAGCATATTCTTCTTTTACTTTCATCGTATTCCAATCAGGATGTTTAGAGAAATTAGCCCAGTTAGCATCTCTTTCTTCCATGTCTTTGAAATACAGCATATATGCCAAACAAGGACGGTGCTTGCCTGCTAACATTTCCCCAAAAAAGACTGGTAATAAACCTACTTTATAAAAAAGGTCAATTTCTTCAACATTAAACATTTTGATTTTTCTATTTACGGCATCTTCTGAAAAGCCTTCATAGATGCGTAATTCAAATAAACCTGCTTCTGATGGGGGCGTTTGCATGGCAGCTAACCTATCAAAAGCTAACAATAATGAAGATTCAAAGCGATTAAATATTTTTTGCTCCACAGGAAGGGCGTTGTAATTAGCGGCTGCTTTCAAAAAACTAGCGTCACTCGCTAGTTGCTGTGCCTTCAAATATACTGCTGCACTAGGGTAACTGATGAGCAACCATATTTTTCGAGGATCCGATTTACCATATTCATTAAAAAGATGAAAATGATTAACCCCCACAGCTTTCATTGCTGGATGCAGCACTTCCTTTAGATACTGAGTTAAAAGATTGGCATTTGCACCGAATGTAATATCGTAAGTTCTTAGTTCATACCATTCTTTTGCATCATTCATCGGCTCGCTAGTAGCACTAATAAATGGGAGGGTAGCAGTAGCTAAAGTAGATTGAATAAAAGTTCGTCGTTCCATGTTTTGTTTCGATTTGTAGTTAAATAATAGGTAGGCAAATATAGTTATTTGATTTTCAAAGTTATACTCCTTACTTTTACTGAAAATTAAAACTACTATTGTATGAACTTGCCGAATAAAAAAAAATATCGCCGTCGTTGGTTAGTTCAAGCACCTTTAGGCTTGATTTTAACCAGTGCGGGCTTATGTATGACCATAGAGTCTGGATTTTTAAAACACGAAGGCGTACCTGCTATGCAATGGATATTAGCAGGTACAATATCGCTAGTGGTAATGAACGCTGGACTTTGTGTTTTAATTGATGCGCTGCGTTTCCACATAAAGGCAACACAATTAAATGATAACTTATAAAATAAAATTTATAATTGCTATTTATGACCAAATATAAAAATCCTTGGAAAACCCTGCGTGTCCATCAGGTGTATGATAACGCTTGGATTCAAATTACCCATGAAGAAGTGTTGAATCCCAAAGGGACTCCTGGTATTTATGGTAAAGTTCATTTTAAAAACTTAGCAGTAGGGATTGTTCCACTGGATGAGCATTACAATACTTGGCTAGTTGGGCAATATCGGTATGTGTTGAACGATTATTCTTGGGAAATTCCAGAGGGTGGATGTCCATTAGGCACAGACCCCTTGCTAGCGGCGCAACGAGAGCTACAAGAAGAAACTGGCATTACTGCCCAGAAATGGACGAAATTGTTAGATATACATACCTCTAATTCCGTAACGGATGAGTTTGGGCATGTGTTTATTGCTCAATCACTTAGTTTTGGAATGGCTACACCAGAGGATACAGAGGACTTGCAAGTAAAAAAACTACCTATTACTCACGCCCTTGATTGGGTAATGCAAAATAAAATTACAGATTCCTTATCTATTGCTGCTATTATGAAAACAATGTGGTGGATAGAAAAAAGTTGGTTATGAAAAAAGTCGCATCACAAAATGCTTGTGATACGACCTACTTTATAACAAATTATAATCCTAAATAGATAAACGACTTTGCTATTTATATATTGGCTGGAGCAAAGGAAAAAATTGCTTGGCGAATATCAAGTAATCGTGTTAACATATCTTCCAATAAATGAAGAGGCAACATATTTTCTCCATCTGATTTTGCTTCGTTCGGCTTTGGATGTGTTTCTATAAAAAGTCCATCTACTCCAACTGCAATACCGGCTTTTGCTACCGTTTCAATTAATCCTGGCTTTCCTCCAGTAACACCACTAGGTTGATTGGGTTGTTGCAGGGAGTGTGTACAATCTAATACCACAGGTTTGCCAAAGGCTTGCATAATGGGAATACCACGATAGTCAATTACTAAGTCCTGATAGCCGAAGGTAGTCCCCCTTTCTGTTAGAAAGACTTGCTCATTTCCTGATTGAATTACTTTATCTAAAGGAAATTTCATGGCTTCAGCATTAAGGAATTGACCTTTTTTAATATTTATAGCTTTACCTGTTTTTGCTGCTGCTACCAATAAACTGGTTTGGCGACAGAGGAAAGCAGGTATCTGCAACACATCCACATATTCGGCAGCCATAGCAGCTTCCTCATCAGCATGAATATCCGTTAACACGGGTACATCAAATGTTTCTTTAACTTTTCTAAGTATTTTCAAGGCTTTTTCGTCGCCAATTCCTGTAAAAGAATCTAATCGAGAGCGATTTGCCTTTCGGTACGACGATTTGAAGATATAAGGAATCTTTAGCTTTTCTGTAATAGCAACTATTTTCTCTGCAATTTCCATCACAATTTCTTCTCCCTCAACAGCGCAAGGACCAGCGATAAGGAAAAAGTTATCAGTGTCTAAATACTTGATACTAGCAATATTAGCAAGAGCGGTGTACATTGAATTCACTTTTTTATGTTTCGTATTTGTAACTAGCGTAAAGGTAGTATTACTCGGTAAGTACCCAAGCATCCTTACCAAATTTGTTGCGTATGTCCTGAAGCGTTCTAACGAAATCCTCTTCTTTCTGATATTGGTATTCAATGCCAATGCACCTTCTTCCGTTTCTGGTAAAACGATAAGGTGTATAGCCTGCTTTTGCAATATCTAGTACTCTTTTCTCGGCATTTTCGTTGCTATCAAAAGCTCCTACAACAACTATCTTTATTTGTTTTCCACTTGAAGTATTTGCTATTGATGTTGTTTTTTCACTTTTGGGCACTTCTCTAGGTTGAGCAGTTGGCGCAGTTGGTTTTGGAGATGTCGGCTGATTGGTTGTAGATAATTCGTTTCGTCTGATGGTATCTGCCGCTGTTATATCTTCTAAAAATACAGGTTCTTCTGCTGTAATTATTGATTCTTTGCTGTCTTGACTTGCGACATCTGTTTTTTCTACACCAATTTTACTATTTCTAAAATTAATATTTTGAGCAAGAAAATAAAGAGCAGTAACTAATCCAATTGCACCAAGTACCAACAAAATCCGTTGTAATATTTGCTTGGGAATCAGTATTTTACTACTTGATGCTGGAGTTACCACCTGAACTGGTGGCTTAGTAAAGGTAATTTTTTCCTTCAAATTTTCTACTAAAATAGGCTGCGCTGAAATAGTTGGCAAACCAAAAGCTTGTGTGTTATAGTTGTTTTCAGTAGGTGAAAACTGTATAGTATTGCCTTGCCTACGAAAACTACCAATTTGCTCTATTTTTACAGTTTCACCTTTATCTAGGGAAGTTTGAATAGATGTTACAAAATCGTTGACGGCTTTAGTAGCCTGAGTAAAACTTAATTGATAGCTTTTTGCCACTTGGCTAATCAACAAACCATCATCAATAATTAAACTAGGATTAAAGCTAATTGTACCAGATGGAGGGGCATACTTTCCTACATTACTTTGATATTCAGAAGATTTGTAATGAGTGCTAATTCCTCCGAATTTTGGAATGGTTACTGTATTGTTTTCGTATAGTAACTCAGAAATTAATAAACCAATATTCATAATTAAAACTTGTAAGTGAATCCAAATCTAATATCAAACGGAAGTCTTAATGAGTTTTCTGGCTCTAGAACATTGTATAATACCATGATTTCGTAAGCGATTACTCCGCCACTGGTGTAACCTGCACCAATATATGCGTTCTGTCTTGAAACCCTCTCTGTTATAGGTTTTCCGTCAATACCGATGACTAGGAAATTAGTGAAACCATTGCTTGCTGTGGTCACGAGTTGCCTATTCTCTTGCTGTACTTCTAAGTGTGCAAAAAAGTTATTTAGCACTTTGTATCTAGTGAATGCACTCA
Organism: uncultured Saprospiraceae bacterium; assembly: GCA_937944245.1. Taxonomy (GTDB): domain Bacteria; phylum Bacteroidota; class Bacteroidia; order Chitinophagales; family Saprospiraceae; genus JAAUTG01. The sequence continues at coordinate 5,822 of CALDYY010000001.1, forward strand.
CTGCATAGGAAATGGGTTGTACGGAATGAGAATTTCCGTCTGTACCCAAGCCTCTAAAGTAAGAATACTCCAGACTTATACGAGGACCAATAGAAAAGTTATTATTGTTTTCAAATACCTTTACACCTACCATAGGGGATATACCTAGTAAAAATGCACTAAATCCATTAGAGCCACTAAATCCCAAATTGAACCCCCCTCCGTACCAAAGTCTGCTACTAAGGCTACCACTTTCATCAAAATACTCATCTACTTTGGAGGGTTTTTTACCTTGTGCGTAAATATCTTGTATAATTAAAAAAAAGAAACCTAAGATTAGTAAGCACAATAAATTTTTTTTGCTCATTATGTTTTTATTTAAAAAGGACATGCTATTTATTTTTTATTTTATTAATGTTAATGCGTTAGATTCATTACTTTTCTCCTTTATGATTCCCCTTTGCTCCATATATTTCAACCAATATCTTGCTCTTTCCTCTAATCTACTATCAAATTTTTCAGAAAATATAAAACGTGTTCCAAAGTGCAATTCTAAAATGCGAATCACTCCAGCAACATGATAATTTCTTAGAGTGTGCTTACCTGAAAACAATGGAACTAAATCATGCCTTAAAATGTTCGCTACTTTTTCAAAATCTAGTTTTTCTCGATCATCTTCAAAATCAACGCCAAATTTTTTAAGGTAATGTCTGTAAAAGTCGTATTGGCTCATTTCTTTATGATAGGTGATAATTTCAGCGCGTGCGATAGGGTCAGATAAATCAAAAATAGGCAATCCAAAATCTTGATGTAGAAAGTTGTAATCTAGCTTCGCACTTAATTGATTATAAATTCTTAGCACACTAGGGATTTGAGCGTAACTGATATTTTTTAGTATCCATTTTTGAATTTCAGCCTTAACACTATTTGTTGCGTCCATGGCAATAGAGTATCGAAGTTGCTCTTCAGTATTTTTATTGATATTTTCTAACAGTGCCAAAATAACAGTAGCCCTTTCTAATTCTTGAGCGTTTTTTGAGAGGTCTATATAGTCGTTAATTGATTTTTTTACTTGGTTAAGGAATGCCTTATTGACTTCTTGTGATAAAATATGCTTTTCAAACCATTCTAATTCAAATAATTGAACGTACAGTGCCCCTTTATCAAGTGTCGAGAAGTTACTTGATTTTTGCTGTATAAAATCAATCGTTAACTTAATATCATCGATTCTAAATAATTCAATAATACTAACAATATCTCGATATTTTAAATTTCCAATGATTTCTAAATATCTTAAATCGCTACTAATAGCTAGTTGAGGTTCAATCGTCAATCGGCGAATAAAGGAAGGACGAACTTTAGAAATTGCTTCAAGACAAATTTTTCTGTACTCAGGTTTATAAAAGGGTGAGGTAGTTATATCATTAATATCTTTAATATTTAAAGATTTACTAAATCTAATTTTGTTTAACATGATATTTATAAAAGCAGTTCCCCAATTTTGATATTGAGTGCTATCCGCTGCCCAAAAATTTAACCACTGCTCTTTAGGGTTAGCGCCTTGCTCTCTAAAGTTATAAGCATATATTTTTTCTAAAATGATTAAAACCTCTCTTTCTATTTCGATGCTGGCATCCTTTAGTAACCTCATTAGGTAAGGCACTTGTATCACTTCTGCATAAAGCCCCACGTAGATTAATAAGTTCAGCCTTGTGCGCTCATTTTGAGTGGACATTATTACTTTATAGATTTCGGGATAGTCTTGAGGCGAAGGTTTTGGAATTAGATTCAGACTAATATTTTCTTCTAATATATTTTTCCAAGTATATTTTTTACCTGCCTCTGCACTGCTCATTAGAACTTCTATCTGCCTAATAATATCATCATCAGTTTCAAGTATTAACAGTTTGTCTAATATATTTTTAATTCCTACTATTTCATTACCTTTTTTTAAATTGTTCAGATATGCTTTACAGATACCCCCCTCGCCAATCCTATCAAAAATTAAGGATTTTTTCAGGAAAAGCCTTAATTGCTTTTCGTTAGTGATAATTTCCGACCAAAATTTAGCGTAAGCTTTATTTAAAATCCATGCTGCTGAAAAAGAAATATCTTTATTAGTCGTGTTAAGCAATGCCCAATATTCTACTGAAGTTATCTGATTGATTTGTAAGTTATTAAAAACTTCTTTTTCTAACTGAAAACGAATTTTAGGATCTTTTTCCTTACTTAGCTTTTTTAATAATGGGGCAAGGTTATTACTCGCCAAATAGTCAATATCATTGCGTTTACAAAAGTAAACCAGTTTACTTAATTGCTCTAAATAATAAAATTCTATTGGTGGTAGATTGGGATTGTGGTTGCGCAATACAGGACGATAATTTTCTATAATAGGAATTAATATACTCGGCTCGGCTTCTATTAATCTCAAATAAGCATCCCAAGCTACGGAATCATTAGTGGAGGGAAGCCTTCTGATATATAGTTTTAAGCGTTGTTCAATGGTAGAAGAGGTATTTTTGTTAATAAATTTCTCTCGATTTTTATCCCATTCATAGTCATTATAACGTCCTGCCCAGTAAAATAGAAAATTAGATACTGCCTTTGGGTCATTAAACCAATCAGGCTGAGAAACGAAATCTAGCTTCCAATTATGTATTTTGACGTTTGTACCCACTAAATTTTGTAGCGTATTGTACAGTTGAGTAGGAGAAAGTTCAGAGCCTTTAAAGTTTCGCGAGTTTCTGTATGCTTTTATTGCTAGATAGTACAATACTCTTGGATGCCGCGTTTCTATTAAATCATTAAGTGCATTTTTTTCTATCCAGTTTAGCGTATCTGCTAAAATAAATATCTTTCCGTAATAATCCACTAAGTCTTCATAGAAGAAAGGTCTAATTGTAAAATACTGATTGTAGCCACTTTCTCTCATGGCCTCAACACTTCCTAGTGAATCCAGTAGATAACGATATTCTGTAAAAGGTTGAGGGTGCTTTACATTGATATTTGTTAATTCTGCTAATTTCTGAATTGCAAAGTCGTAAGGAATAAGTTTATCCTCAGCTAATTGAATGATAGTTTGAATTGTGATAGGGGATTTGTACGCTATAATCTGTTGGCAGATCGTTTGATAGAGAGATACTTCCGCACTTCGTTTTTTAAAGACTTGTTTTTCTGCAAGGTTTAGCAAAAATAGATAGCCTTCCTTTATTTTTAGTTCCCCAATTCTAATAAGTTGAGTTTTAGCACTTTCTAATGTGCTAGATTTCATATCTTCTTGAAAACGAATAATATGCTGCTTAAGTCGAGATGTTTTATCTGTTTGGGCTTCGTTTTCTATATTTTCTATACCGTAAATTACACTTCTATCCTCTATTGGCGTAATGTAAAAGACATTGAGTAATTCAGAGAAAACAATATTTTTCTGATTGGTGTAGAAAAAATCTAGCACTTCTTCTTTGGTGGTGTAAGCAGTAATGGAAAACTCTTTTGGAGTAAAAGCAGTGAATTGCTCCAGTGTTTTTAAGGCATCTCTTCTTACAGACGATTTTTCTAACAATAAAGCTAAATCTCTAATCGCTATTTTATTTCCTTTTGATAGTTTTTCTTGGATTTCGACAAGAACATACTCATAGTCAATCAATAGAGACCTTTGTGCTTCTAAAGGCAATTGCTTCAAAAAACAAATAACAATAAATAATATTGTTGTAGTCTTCAATAGTATGTTTATTTTCATGGTTCAATTACTAGTCTCCAGAGGGTTATGTTTTCTCATTACTTATTGTAAAGATAAAAAACTAAATGTTTAGTCCAATATGTTTTGTATTTATTTAACGGTTGAAGCGTTCCTAAAATTTTAAATTTCAGTTGACCAATACTCAACGATTAAGTAAAAACGTTTAACAATTGATTCCTTGAATATTGAAACGATTAATGGTACTACAAAGTTACTCTGTGAATTTAAGATATAATTTTTTGTGCTATGTATTTATTGTTGCTCAATTAGTTTGGTCTTTCTATGGCTCGGCACAAGAATGTGGATGTGTAGATTGCCCAAAATCTATTCCGCTTTCCAGTGTAGATTTTACAATTGACTATATCGTAAAAGGTTTGATAAATGATGACTTGTCCGCAAACCAATGTGTTGCATCTGTTAATATACAGTTTTCTCACAATAGACTTCAAAATTTAGCGATTGAACTCATATCTCCTTCTGGTCAAGTTGTACCACTTATTGGACCTATTTTGCCTTTTGGTGGTGGCTTGGGTGGAACTTTTGGCGCAGGTTGGGATGTTAATTTTGTGCAGTGTTTTCCTAATGCTTTGGCAAATCCAGATCCTGGTTTGGATGAGGTTTGGTACAATCTCGATCCTGCTTGGAGTGTCTTTGGCGGTTCATTTTCAGGTACTTATTATCCTACTGATGGTTTTTGTTTAGAAGATTTTGATAGCGGTAGTGCCAATGGTACGTGGCAGCTACGTGTACAGAATGAAGGTTTTCCACCGCCACCGGCAGAAGGATTAATTGAAAATTTTGTGATTACGTTTTGCGACCCAACAGGTGCTGATTGTTGTAATGCCAATGGTGGAACTTTGCCTGTTAATCGTGTAACTGCTTGTGAAAGAGATGATTCACTTTTAATTACACTTCAACCTTTTTTTGCTCTTGATGAGCCAGATACCACAATTTATGATTATCGTTATTTAATTGTCAGAAATGATTCTATTATTTCAATTCAATCTAATATTGATTTGACTAGCTATGCTTCAGGTTTTTATACGATTTATGGTTTGTCCTTCCAACGTGATATTATTGACGAAGTGAATAATAGTGTTGGATTAACCATCTTTGATTTGGAGACACTAGGGTTGTGTATAGCCTTATCTGACAATGAGCTAATAGTTGAAATTACTGCTGCTCCTCCTAGAACAGATTTAGTGGAGTTGATTTGCCAAGGGGATTCCATCTTAGTCGTGAATACATGGTTCAGCCAAACGGGAGAATATTTTATTTCCACTTTGGCTAACAACGGTTGCGATAGTTTAATTCGCTTAAAATTGGAAGTGCTGCCAGTTGTAGAAACGAACTTGATGGCGAGGATTTGTATGGGAGAGCGTTATAATTTTGGCAATCGAACACTCACACAATCAGGTGTTTATGCAGATAGTTTGCAAAGTGCTAGTGGCTGCGATAGTTTGATTCGTTTGGAATTGCAAGTCTTACCGAGTGTAGAAACCAACCTAACGGCAAGCATTTGCGCAGGGGAAAGTTACATTTTTGGCAATCGAACACTCACACAATCAGGTGTTTATGTAGATAGTTTGCAAAGTTCCAATGGTTGCGATAGCTTGGTTCGTTTGGAGTTGAGGGTAATTAACCTGATTGCTGAGGTGGCTTTATCCTTACCAGAGTGTAATGCAAAAGATTCTGCGAGCATTCAAGTGCTAAACGTTCGTGGTGGGACTACACCATATTTATATACTATAAATAATCAACCATTCAATGTCAGTCAACGATTTGATAATTTGCCATCAGGTGATTATCAGATAATGGTTCAAGACGTTGTAGGTTGTGAATGGGACACTCTAATCACAATTCCATCCTTTAATTTGTTAGAGATTGAATTAGGTGAAGATATTTTTATTCCCTCAGGGAAATCTACGGATATTGTATTAACAACAAATCAGCCTTTAACCACTATTCGTTGGCGTGCTTCTACTGGCGAAGTAATTAGCTGTGAAAACTGCACTTTGATTACAGTGCAACCTAATTCAGCAACTACTTATTTTGTAACTGCTACGAATGAGCAAGGATGTACAGCTTCAGATGAGATTCGAGTATTTTTGGAACAACTTTCTATCATATATATACCTAACGCTTTTTCACCTAACGGAGATGGTGAAAACGAACAGTTTTTTATTCAAGTGCGTCCGCAATCTGTCAATCGTGTACTTTCCTTTCAAATATTTGACCGCTGGGGCAATGTTGTTCATGAATTATTTGATTTTTCTCCTGACATATCTTTCGCATGGGATGGTTTTTATAAAGGAAAACTAATGAATCCCGCTGTGTTTATTTATAACATAGAAATAGAGCTTACTGACGGTACAAGAAAACGTTTAATTGGAGATTTCTTGCTGGTTAAATAATATTATAAAATAACTTATATGTTTTATACCTTTTTTGAGGTATTTCAATTTCCTAGTATTACAGTAATTTTGTATTATAAAAACTTCAATAAGTTACATCTAATCAATAATTGCGCTATTTAGCGTGCCCATACATTACTTCCAGTAAAGTTTGTTTAAAGAACGATTTGTATCTTTTTTAAAAATTAATGTCTAAACGAATATTATTCGTCGAACCTATTTTATATTTTTTCGTAACTAAAACTAAACTTAATCACTAAGTATGAAAAATCATATTCCTATGAAACATTATGTACTTTTTTTGAAACAAAGCATTCTGCTAATAAGCCTTGTTTTTACTACTTTTTTTAACAATCTTTCTGCACAAGCGTGCCAGTTCAATACGGTATCAGGTAATGTAAGTGGACAAATTACCTTCCAATCTAATCCAGTTGATTTTGTATCAATAGACATTGACTTGGATAATACTTGCAATGCTAAATTTAGCTTTGCTACGGTGTCAAACACCTTTTCCACTACTTGCAATTTCATTGAATACTACAACATGGCTGGTACTTTGATTGCAACAGAGGACAGAACAGTTCCTGGCAGTAGTACCTTCACTTTTAATAGTACCCATTTAGATGGTAAACCAATGGCTAGAAAGGGAATGAACTTTTTGTTTCGCGCAAAGCCTAGCTCATCTGCCCCAGATACAGATTTTACTGCCTACAAAGCTATCCGTATTAATTCTGTACGGGATAAAATTGGTCCTGTATTCGGTACTTTCCCAGCAGATGTGGATAGGTTATGTAGCGCTGCAAGCTTTGCACCATCCGCAACAGGCGGTACGCCAACGGCAACAGATGCTTGCGGAACAGTATCTAACATCACTAATATTGACTTCAATAATTTGTCCGTAAGAGGTCAAGATTACTTACCTATTTCTGGAGCTAAAATTTGTAGAGAAATTTTGAGAACGTGGAGAGCGACAGATGATTCAGGTAATAATACCACTCAAATACAAAAAATTACTGTTTATGATAGTAATGCTCCTGTATTTCAAAATACAATAGACGGAGCAACAATCATTACAAC
>CALDYY010000002.1 GCA_937944245.1 uncultured Saprospiraceae bacterium
CGTTCTTTGGTAGGCAAATTTGATAGTAATTTATTCCTTGACCGCACCATGATGTGGGATGCAGCAATGGAAGAGAAGGTATCAAAATTGACCAAAGAGCAGATAAATGCTGCCATGAAAAAATATGTTGATTTAAGCAAAATGACTTTTGTAAAATCAGGTGATTTTGTAGGTGCAGAGAAAAAGAAAACGAATAAACCGTAATGGTTTTACATTCGACGAGGCGTTTATCGCTTCGTCGAATAACTTAATTTTGCTGAATCATATTTATAAAGTCTTCCTCTGTCAAGATTTGAATTGTGCCAATTTCTTGTGCTTTTTTCAATTTTGAGCCTGCTTTTTCACCTACGACTAAAATGTCCAGTTTTGAACTTACGGCACTGGCATTTTTAGCTCCTAATGCTTCTGCTTTTTCTTGCGCTTCTTTCCGACTAATGCTTTGGAGTGTGCCTGTGAATAAAATTGTTTTGCCAGAAAGCGGTGCATTTTTTTGAATAGCTTTAGGCTTATCCTCATTAGTTTGATGAAGATTAACACCTAGTGATTCCATTTTTTTTAGCAAGGCAATGTTTTCTGGTATTTGAAAAAAGGCAATTACATTTTCGGCTACTACTGGTCCAATATCTTTGATGTGGGTAAAATCCTCTAAGGTCCAATGTTGTAAATCGAGGACGTGATTGATTTCCGCAGCAATTAATTTGGAGGCTTTTTGTCCTAAATGATGAATACTTAAGCTGTGCAATAAGCGATGAATAGGATTTTTTTTCGCTTTTTCGATAGCTGCTTTTAGATTCTCTGCTGATTTTTTGCCAAACCCTTCAAGTGTAGCTATTTTTTCGTATTCCAAAGTATAAATATCTGACAAGTTATTTAGCCAACCTAATTGATGAAATCGTTCGATGTAAGATTTTCCAAAGCCGTCAATATCCATTGCATTTTTGCTTACATGATGTATCATGCGCTGCACTACTTGGGCTTCGCAGTTATAATTAGGGCAACGCCAAGCCGCCTCATTTTCTGGCTTAACCAAAATGGTTTGACAAACAGGACAATTTTTTGGAAATTCAATCACTTGCTCCGAACCATCTCGCAGCGTTTCCATTGTTTTAACAATGTAAGGAATGACATCGCCAGCACGCTCCACCAGCACCGTATCGCCTAGTCGAATATCTTTACTTTTGATAAATTCTTCATTGTGCAACGAAATCGAACTCACAGTAACGCCTGCCAAAGCAACAGGTTCTATTTTAGCAACAGGCGTAATCGAGCCAATTTTCCCCACCTGAAATTCAACATTTAATAGCTTACTCGTCGCTTGTTTAGCTCTAAATTTGAATGCAATCGCCCAGCGCGGATGATGGCTGGTGACTCCTAATCTTTGTTGCAAGGCTAAGTCATTGACTTTTACGACCATGCCATCTACTTCGTATTCATAAGTATCTCGCTTTTCTTGCCACGCTAAACAGTAATCAATAACCGATTGAATATCAGCACAAATTTTAAATTCCTGCTCCGCCTTTGGCACTTTGAAACCCAACTGCGCCAACATCGAGATGCTACCCGATTGTGTTTTTACTTCGTTTAGCTTACTTTCCCCTTCTTTATTTAGGAGTACACCAATTTGGTACATAAATGCTTCCATTTGCCTTTTGGCTGTTTCACGGGCATCTTTCATGCGCAAGCCACCCGTAGCCGCATTTCTTGGGTTAGCAAAAAGCGTTAATCCTTCTGCTTCTCGCTCGGCATTTACTTGTTGAAATACAGCTTTTTTGATAAGTACCTCTCCTCTAATCTCTACTTTATGATAACCTAATTTAGAAAAGTTTGCTGTCAACGGAATTGAAGGAATAGAACGTGCATTTTTTGTCATTTCCTCGCCTTCTTTTCCATTGCCTCGCGTAGCAGCTCGTACTAAATAATCATTTTCATAAATCAAAGCGATACTACCTCCATCAAATTTCGGTTCTACCACGTATTCGATAGGTGTGGCAGCATCTATACTAGCAACGCGCTTTATCTGCTCATCCCATTCCAGCAAATCTTCTGCATTGTAAGAATTGGCAAGTGAAAGCATAGGCGTGAGATGTTCTACACTTGGAAAATCACTGGTCAGGTCATCAGATACTCTTTGCGTGGGAGAATCGGGTGTAATAAGCTCAGGATGAGCGTTTTCGATGGCTTCTAGCTTTTTGTACAGTTGGTCGTATTCCCTATCGCTAATTACAGGATCATTTTGGATGTAATATTTCCATTCGTGATAGCGAATTATCGTCCTTAGTTTTTCTACATCTTCTATCGTGATTTCATTTGCCAAAAAAAATTTAGAGGTATTATATAAATCTAATTCTTGTGATTTATCGTACATAAGGAAAGTTCTTTATAAAAACAAAGATAAGGGTTTCAAAAAGTTGTGGCGCAGAAAACTTTGACATGCTAATAATTTTAGATAGAATCGCTATCAAATGTTAATAGTATGCTAAATAAATGCTAAAATTTCAGAATAATGTTTTAATTTAGATACTTCATGCAACTTCTGAGTACTTTTTTGCGTCTTATAGATGACATGAATGAATAAAAAAACTCTACAAACCTAAAGAAGCAAATCAGTGAGAGTAAAGTTTCATACGTTATTGGCTCCTACGAAAGTGGGAGCTTTTTTATTTTGAGGGCTTATTTTCTATTTTATTAGAATGAAAGTAAGCATAAAATTTGCAATATCTAATGCTAGGTGCATAAACAAAATACATTAGCCTCTGTTTACCTCTCATCTTACGGAATAATTGACTTTCCGCTTCAATATTGTTAAAGTATAAAATACACTTAGTTTTGGCGAAGAAAGTAATTGTCATCGGTTCTGGTTTTTCTGGTTTAGCTGCTGCTACTACGCTAGCAGACAAAGGCTATGAGGTGACTGTGCTAGAAAAAAATAGCGTTCCAGGTGGGCGTGCTAGAAAGTTTGAGGCAGATGGCTTCATGTTTGACATGGGACCCAGCTGGTATTGGATGCCTGATGTATTTGAAGCCTATTTCAATCGCTTTGGTAAAAAGGTAGCTGATTATTATGATTTAGTAAGGCTTGACCCTTCTTATACCATTCACTTTGGTAAAGGTGATGTAATGGAAGTTCCAGCAAATATGAATGAGCTAATAGCGATGTTCGAGCGTTATGAAGCAGGTAGTGGTGCAAAGTTGAAGCAATTTTTAAGTGAAGCACAGTACAAATACGAGGTGGGTATGCGTGAATTTGTTCATAAACCTAGCCATTCTATTTTTGAATTTGCTGATTTGCGTATTTTATCTAGTGCTTTAAAACTACAAATGTTTAGCTCCATCGCTTCAAGCGTAAGAAAACTATTTAAACATCCACAACTGATTGAATTATTGGAGTTTCCTGTGCTTTTTCTAGGCGCAACGCCAGAAAAGACACCTGCTATGTATAGTTTGATGAACTATGCAGACATGACACTCGGCACATGGTATCCTTTAGGTGGAATGCACAAAATTGTGGAGGGTATGGTAAGTTTGGCAGAGGAAAAAGGGGTGAAAATTTTGCTTAATCAAGAAGTTAAACAAGTATATGTTCCCAATGGTCATGCAACAAAAGTAATGACACAAGACACAGAATATCCAGCAGATGCTATTGTAGGAAGTGCGGATTATCATCATTTAGAACAACAAGTGTTACAGCCAGAGCATCGAAGATACTCTCCGGATTATTGGGAAAAGCGAACAATGGCACCATCTTCATTACTTTTTTATCTTGGTTTAAATAAAAAACTAGAGCGTTTGCATCACCATAATTTATTTTTTGATGCAGATTTTAATCAACACGCTATTGAAATTTACGAAAATCCGCAGTGGCCTAGCCAACCTTTGTTCTATTTATGTGTACCATCCATAACAGATGCAAGTGTGGCACCAGCAGGAATGGAAAATGTATTCATACTCATTCCCACTGCACCGGGATTGGAGGACAGTGAAGAAATTCGAGAAAAGTATTATCATTCAGTGATGGATAGGTTGGAAGAACTCACAGGGCAGTCGGTTCGAGATGCCGTTATTTACAAGCGATCTTTTGCGCATAGAGATTTTGTAAGCGATTACCATGCGTTTAAAGGAAATGCCTATGGTCTGGCAAATACGTTAATGCAAACCGCTTTCTTGAAACCTAAATTAAAAAGTAAGCATATTAGCAATTTCTTTTTCACAGGTCAGTTAACGACGCCAGGCCCCGGAGTACCGCCTTCATTAATTTCAGGTCAGGTGGTAGCAGAAGAAATTTTTAAAGTAATAAAACCTTAATCATTCACGATATAGTTCGACAGAAAACATCAAAGCCTATGTTATCACTTTACAATCAGGTTTGTCAACAATGTAGCCAGTTGATTACCAATCGTTACAGCACTTCCTTTTCAATGGGAATCCGCGTTTTTGACCGAAAATTCAGAATGCCTATTTATGCTGTTTATGGCTTTGTCAGATTTGCGGATGAGATTGTGGATACTTTTCATAATTATCCTAAAGCAGAATTGCTCAACGAATTTCGGATAGACACTTACAAAGCGATTAAAAACAAAATTAGCCTAAATCCTGTACTTCATACTTTTCAGCAAGTGGTACATCAATACCATATCGAAATGGAGTTGATAGATGCTTTTTTGGATAGCATGGAAATGGATTTGCATTTCACGAATTATGAAGACTCACTTTACAAAAAATATATTTACGGTTCGGCTGAAGTGGTTGGTTTAATGTGCTTGCGCGTTTTTTGCGAAGGCAATAAAGAAATGTATGAGCGTCTAAAAGCTCCTGCTTGCAGTTTAGGTTCTGCTTTTCAGAAGATTAACTTTTTAAGGGATATGAAAAGTGATTTTCAAGAGCGTGGACGTGTTTACTTTCCAGGTATTGATTTCACTAATTTTACACAAGAAGACAAAATACAAATAGAGGCAGACATTAAAAAGGATTTTGACGATGCTTACTTAGGAATTGTCAAATTACCAAAAGGTGCGCGTTTTGGCGTTTATCTAGCTTATGTGTATTACACCAACTTGTTTCAGAAAATAAAACACGCACCAGTAAGTAAGGTAAAAGAGGAGCGTATAAGGGTAAATGATAGAAAAAAGGTAATGTTGTTGTTTAGTTCTGCTTTGCGCAATAGTTTAAATTTACTGTAAATGGAACAAGTGTTGGCAAAAGAAAAAACGACAATTTCCTATTGGTTAGGTAGATTGAGTATCATTACTATTCCTTTGGTGTTGGTTGCCATTCAATGGTCAAATTATGAGAAACTCACTGAGAATATGATTTACGATGTGCCTACAACACACTTAATTCCGGCACTGGAAACGCAATACCTATATCTACTTATTTTGATTGCGTCTTTTCTTTCTGTCTTTGTGCTAAGTTTTGATAAAAGAGTGGCTTATTACAAAACATGGAAATATTTAATACCTGCCACTGTATTGGTTGGCTCAATTTTCATTGTCTGGGATATTGCGTTTACAGAAATGTACGTTTGGCGTTTCAACCCTGATTATTATATGGGTATTCGGTTCTTAGGTTTGCCTTTAGAAGAGTGGCTTTTCTTTTTAATTATCCCTTTTTGCTCAATGGTTATTTATGAATCCTTGAATTATTATGTTAAAAAAGATGTGTTTGCCCAAGCAGAAAATTTGATTTCGATGATTCTGATAACAGCCCTACTCATCGGTGGGTTTGCTTTTTGGGATAAGATTTACACTTCCACTACTTTTTTACTCACAGGTGCATTTCTGTTCTATCATGTGCTTTTTCTTGATGGTCATTATCGTAGCCGTTTTTATTTTGCTTTTGTCTTTATCCTCATTCCGTTTTTAGCGGTAGATGGCATATTGACAGGTGGCTACACGAAAGCCCCTATTGTGCTTTACAATCCAGAAGAATACTTAAATTTTCGAGTGCTTTCCATTCCCTTTGAAGATATAGTGTATGGTTTTTTGATGCTCTTGGCAATAGTTACTATTGTAGAATATTGGAGGAGCAAGAAAATTTCTTAGCGAAAATTCGCTGATGCATACTTTGTTTTATTCTAAAACTTATCTAACTTTACCAAAAGTAATGTTAAAAGCACTTCTCTCCTATTAAAAGAGTATGGGCAAAATTATCTTCAACTTTTAGCCATTAAATGATGAACTATCCAAATTTACTATCGCCACTTAATCTTGGTTTCACGCAACTGAAGAACCGAGTTATTATGGGTTCAATGCACACTGGTTTGGAAGAAGCCAAAAATGGCTTTGATCGCCTAGCGGCATTCTATGCCGAGCGAGCTAGAGCACAAGTGGCACTCATTATCACAGGTGGAATTGCACCGAATAGGGAAGGTTGGGTTGCTCCTTTTGCAGGTAAATTAACGAGTAGTCGTGAAGTGCGTCAGCATCAAGTTGTTACAAAAGCAGTCCATCAAGAGGAGGGAAAAATTGCGATGCAAATTCTTCATACTGGCAGATATGGTTATCATCCTTTGTTGGTAGCACCCTCTAAAATAAAATCGCCGATTACACCTTTTACGCCCAGAGCTTTAAGTTCGAGAGGGGTAGAACGCACGATTCGCAATTTTGTAACTACTGCCAAATTGGCACAAGATGCTGGATACGATGGTGTCGAAATTATGGGTTCAGAAGGTTATCTAATTAATCAATTCATTGTTCAGCACACAAATAAAAGAACAGATAAATGGGGCGGCAGCTACGAAAATCGTATTCAATTTCCCATTGAAATTGTACAACGTGTTCGGGAAGCCGTTGGCAATAATTTTATTCTAATTTATCGCCTTTCTATGCTCGATTTGATACCCAATGGCAGCACTTGGGAAGAAGTGGAGCAATTGGCTATTGCTATTGAAGAAGCAGGGGCTAATATCATTAATACTGGTATTGGCTGGCATGAAGCTAGAGTCCCTACCATTGCTACGATGGTGCCACGTGCAGGTTTTAGCTGGATAACACAGCGATTGATGGGGAAAGTAAATATTCCGCTGGTCACTGCCAATCGAATAAATACTCCAGAAATTGCCGAGCAAATTATTGCCGAAGGAGCAGCCAATTTGGTTTCTTTAGCCCGTCCGTTCCTTGCCGACCCTGAATTTGTGCTAAAAGCTATGCAAAATCGAACGGAGGAAATTAATACTTGCATTGCTTGTAATCAGGCTTGTTTGGATCATACTTTTCAGAAAAAAATCTGTTCTTGTTTAGTTAATCCAAGAGCTTGCCATGAAACCGAATTAAACTATTTACCTGCTACAAAGAAAAAGAAAATAGCTGTTGTGGGTGCTGGGCCTGCTGGACTTTCCGCTAGCACTGTTGCTGCTCAAAGAGGGCATGAAGTACATTTGTTTGAGGCGAGCCGGGAAATAGGTGGTCAATTCAACATGGCAAAACGCATTCCAGGTAAAGAAGAATTTTACGAAACTTTGCGTTATTTCAAAAAGCAAATTGAATTAACAGGTGTGCATCTGCACTTAAATACTAAAGTAGATGCTACATTTTTGATAGAGCAAAGGTTTGATGAAGTGGTACTTGCCACAGGAGTAAAAGCTAGAACGCCGAATATTACTGGCATTAACCATCCAAAAGTATTGAGCTACATTGACGTGTTGCTGCATCAAAAGCCCGTTGGAAAAACAGTGGCAGTTATCGGTGCTGGTGGTATTGGTTTTGATGTTTCCGAGTTTTTAACCCATGAAGGTCATTCTTCCGCATTAGATAAAGCTGCTTTTATGAAGGAATGGGGTATTGATCCCCAATATCAGCAAGGAGGCGCATTAACTTTACCTATTGTAGCCGATTCACCTCGAAAAATTTATTTACTTAAGCGGTCAAAAGGAAAGCATGGGCAGGATTTAGGCAAGACAACAGGTTGGATACATCGTGCAAGCCTCAAAAACAAAGGTGTTCAGATGATAGGTGAGGTTCAGTATGACAAAATTGATGACCAAGGGCTACATATTACAATTAATGGAAAACAACGGGTTCTAGCGGTAGATAATGTCATTATTTGTGCTGGGCAAACACCACTACAAGATTTATATCAGCCATTGAAAGATGCTGGAATAGCGGTTCACTTGATTGGCGGAGCGAGTGAAGCCAAAGAATTGGATGCCAAAAGAGCTATTGATGAAGGTGCACGATTAATGGCACAAGTCTAATTTTTGATAGGATGAATAAAATTGGTCATCTGCAAAGAGCATTTTCCTTTTTTATTCATCCTAATCCTAAGCAATTAATTCAATGCTTGAATTAAATCTACCAAAATATCGTCCACATTTTCAATACCAATAGAAAGACGAATCAAGCCGTCAGTAATATCATTTGCGTAGCGCACCTCTCTAGGCACATTGATATGCGACATGGTAGCGGGGTGCATAACAAGCGTATCCACATCACCAAGCGTAGGCGCAATAGTACAGAATTGTAGCCGATTAATAAACTCCTCACCTGCTGCTAGTCCGCCTTTTAGCTCAAAACTTAACATTCCGCCGTGCATGCGCATTTGTTTTTTCGCCAACTCATGGTCGGGGTGCGATTCTAGTCCCGTATAGTTTACTTGCGCTACTGCTTCGTGGGTTTTCAAAAATCGAGCTACTTGCAGTGCATTGGAACTATGGCGTTGCATCCGTAATTCTAAAGTTTTCATGCCGTTATGGGTCAACCAAGCATCCCAAGAATTACAATTTGTCCCCAACAGTTTTAACGTCTGAAAAATTCGACCTTCCATCAAGTCAATATCTTTACCAACAAGTGCACCAGCAATAGAGTTGCCATGACCATTGAGGTATTTTGTGGTAGAGTGAACGACAAAGTCCACACCGAATTTAAGTGGTTGTTGAAGATAGGGTGTGCAAAAAGTATTGTCCACAGCGACCCATTTTTCGTAAGTTTTTGCCAACTGGGAAATAGCTTCCATATCCACACAAGCCAAAGTTGGATTGGCAGGGGTCTCAAAATAAATCATTTTTATAGCAGGGTCATTGTAAAGTGCGTGTTCGATTTTTGCCAAGTCATTCATTTTGACTGTTTCAATTTCAATGCCAAGTGGTTGTAATACCTTGAGCAGCAACTCAGTAGTGCCGCCATAAATATTTCCTGCCGTTAACACCTTATCTCCAGATTGAAGTAGGCTAATCATTAAAGTAGAAATAGCCGCCATGCCGGAACTAAAGAGTAACGCTCTTGCTTCCATTTCCAAACCATAGGTTTCCATATAGCCTATTTTCTTGGCAACAGTATCAATAGTTGGGTTACCAAATCGCCCATAAAGATGACCTTCTTCTTTCTTTGAGAAAATATCAATACTTTCTTGCAAGGATTCCAATTCAAAGGAGGACGTGGCATAAATAGGTAAATTATGAGGCGCAGTCGTTCTGTTTTCCTTAATTTCTCTGGCACAAATTGAGCCAAAGCCATACGATTTTTTCATGGCGAATAATTTTCAGAAAGATATTGAAAAAATGATAATGGATTATTGTAGTTCACAGAAAATCTGTTGGCTAACCGATACTTTCAACTACGCTCCTTCCGGAATGTAATGCTGACGAATTAATTCATCCACAGTGGCTTTTCTGATGTTGAGAATTGCCCCCTTGAAGTGCAAATCTTTACCAGCCATTACGTGGTTGAAATCAACTTTTACTTTGAAGTCGTTGAAATCCAGTATTTTACCATTATGATGATTGCCTTCATCGTCGGTAAGTCTAACGAAGTTATCTTTGACAAGCAAATTTGGTGGCTCAACGCCATCAACTTGAAAAACAGAGCGGGGAATATCTAAGATATTGCCTTTTTCTATTTCTCCATAGGCATCTTCTGCTTTTAGAATGAACTCAAAGCTATCTCTTTCGGTAAGCCCATACAAATTCTGCTCAAATTCGGGAAGTAATGCACCTGAACCAAATAAAAAAGTAAAAGGATAGTTTGCGTCCATGCGCTCCATCATTTCCCCAGCAGCGTTTCCGTCTCTAAGTTCATAAGTAATCGTCACAACATGATGTTCTTCAACTCTAATCATTTGTTTTATAAATTTTATCAAAAGAACTATCCTTTTTGTATTATTGTTGCAAAGAAAAATAGAATCAACGTTTTTGGAGCAAACATTTGAACGAGGAGAACGATTAAAGAGCCGAACAGCGATTGAGCAGTTGTTCAAAAACGGAGCATCCTTTGGAGCGTACCCGCTGCGGCTAGTGTATGCACCTATGGAAAAAAGGTGGAGTGAATTTCCTATTCAATTTACGGTCAGTGTTTCTAAGAAAAAATTTAAACGCGCAGTAGATAGAAATAGGATAAAACGTTTAGTAAGAGAGGCATGGCGACTGCATAAGTCGCCTTTGTATAAAGCATTGGAGGGGGAAAGTCGTCAATATGCTTTTCTAGTGATTTATACTGCCAAGGAAATACTTCCTTTTCAGCAAATGGAAAAAAGTATGTTGAAAGCGCATAAAAAATTTTTGGAGCAACGAACGATTGCTACCCAAAAGTAGCACTGTTTTGTAAAAAAATGTAAAATATGAAATATTCCCTTTTTTTGTTGTGTCTATTGCCTGCGTTTTTGTTTGGACAAAAAGTGGTACAATTAGAAAAACGAGGAAATCCTAAAACGCAAAAGTTCACTGTTGGCGACGAACTTACTTATAAATTGGTGGGTGATGTAGAGTGGTATAAAGCAGCTATTTTAGATGTTAAACCAGAAATTGGTGTCATTTTATTTGAGAATCGCTTAGTGAAGGTACAGGATATTGCCGCCTTAAAGTTTACGAATAGTCGAAATTGGTCGAGGAAATTAAGCAACCAATTGTATCTTTTTGCAGGAGGGTGGGTATTTTTTGGATTAATTGATAGGTCGCAAATTGTGGACGACATTATCATTAACCAAAACCAAGCCAATACTAGAGCCTCATGGAAACTTATCCTCATTCCAGCTGGGGTAGCTGTGGCTAGTGCTATTATCATAAGACAGGTATTCAAACAAAGGGTAAAAAAGATGAAAAACAAATATCGCTTGCGCTTACTAGACCTGAATGTTTCCCCCTTGCGCCCGATGCCCTAAAATGAAAGAAAGAATGGCTAAAGTATAGCCTTGCAAGCCCAGACCAACAATGACCCCTTTACAACTAGCAGAAAAATAAGAGTGCTGCCTAAACGTTTCTCTTGCATAGACGTTAGAAATATGAACTTCTACAACTGGTGTTTCCACCGCGGCAATAGCATCCGCAATGGCAATAGAGGTATGACTGTAAGCACCACCATTTAAGATGATGCCATCATGACTAAATCCTACTTCGTGTATTTTATCAATTATCGCACCCTCTGAGTTACTCTGAAAATAAGATAACTCAATCGCACTACCAAATTGCTTTTGCAGGCTTTCAAAAAACTGCTCAAAAGATTGATTCCCATAAATACTCGGCTCGCGTTTACCTAGTAAATTGAGGTTTGGTCCATTGATGATGATGATTTTCATGGCTAAGTCTTCTTTTTATTGGACAATCATGCTCACAAATCTTCACAAAAAAGCACAATTTTTAAGTTAATCGCTAAGTTTGCTTCATAAATAATGAAGCATGAATTACTCAACAATATTAGGCTTATTTTTGATAATCTCTTTCGCGAGTTGTCAAGAGCCATTTTTGTATAAAAATACTATTCGGTTAGAGGAGAAGTGGTCTTATACAGATAGCATTCGCTTTGAGATACCAATAACAGACACCACAAAACTATATGAACTTTCTTTAGATATTGAACACACAAAGGACTATCCGTTTCAAAATGTTTACACTTATTTCGACACGCAATATCCTTCAGGTTTGCATAATAGCCGTGTTGTAAATATTGATTTTGCGGATCAAACTGGTGAATGGTATGGTAAATGCAGTAGCCAAACTTGCCTATTGAGTGTAATATTGCAACAAAATGCTTATTTTAATGAATTAGGAACGCACATCGTTACAATAGGGCAGTTTACTCGTCAGGAAGAACTTATGGGGATGCGTTCGCTTACTTTTAAAGTAAAAGATACCCAAAAGCAGCGGTAGTATGTAGCTAAAATAAATATGTGTCGTCTTTTCTGTTTGGTTTTTGTCATTTTTTTCAAAATAAAAGCGCAATAAATTCCATTTTTAGCTACTTTACTTCAAAATGCAAGAATATTAGGTAAACAGATTAACATTATTTCGTGTTGATTTCTAATTATGGACACACTCAACAGTTCGCGGCAACGATTTTATAATAGCGTTAGACTGCCTTTCCTATTTTTAGTGATGATATGGTTTATTCAAGCCGTTCAAACTTTGTTTCTTATTGATTTTGGTTTTTTAGGGTTATTGCCTAGAAATGTAGAGGGACTGAAAGGGATTGTACTTGCTCCACTTATTCATGGCGATTTTTCACATCTTATCTCCAATTCTATTCCTCTTTTCGTGTTAAGTGCTATTATTCTATTTTTCTATCCTCGAATAGCCGTAAAGAGTTTCGTATTTATTTATCTTTTAACTGGGTTTAGTGTGTGGCTCTTTGCACGTGGAAATACTTTTCACATTGGTGCAAGTGGCGTAGTGTATGGTCTAGTTTCTTTTGTATTCTGGATGGGTATTTTCAGAAGAAGTCTAAAAGCCATTATATTGGCATTAATTGTCACCCTACTTTACAGTGGTATGTTTTTGGGCGTGTTGCCTAACCAAGAGGGTATCTCGTGGGAAAGTCATTTGTTAGGTGGTCTTGTTGGTATTTTCATTGCCTACCTTTACAAAGATACCATAGAAAAGGACGAAGAATCGCAAAGATACTCATGGGAGGAAGAGCAGAACCAGTTAGATAGCGATTTTTTTCTTCGACGAGACACTTTTGAACACAAAAAATGGGAGCAACAGCGCGATGAAGAGCAAAGGTTTAATTTTTGACAGAAAAGTTAGAAAATGCTGTTGGAATACCTTATTGATAGCATACTTGTAAAAAGAATTTCATAATAGACTAAAACTCATTTGCCATGGCGTTGAATAGACGAAAATTTCTGCATCACGCTGCACTAGCTACCTCATCATTGTTGATAAATTGTCAACTACCCAAACAACAAAGTAAAACATTGCCTAACGGCGAAAAGAAATTGGGTATTGCGCTAGTTGGACTTGGCGGATATAGCTCAGGGCAGATTGCACCAGCGTTGCAGCTCACCAAAAATTGTTATTTAGCAGGTATTGTTACAGGTAGCCCAGAAAAAATTCCAGTTTGGCAGGAAAAATATGGCATTAAGGATAGTAATGTTTACAACTACGAAAACATGCACACGATTGCCAACAATAACGAAATAGACGTGGTGTATGTTATTGTACCAACAGCATTACATGCAAAATATAGTATTATTGCGGCTAATGCTGGGAAGCATGTATGGTGTGAAAAACCTATGGCGATGACGGTCGAAGAATGCCAAAACATTATTGATGTTTGCGATAGAAACAAGGTGAAATTATCTATTGGTTATCGGATGCAGCATGAGCCAAACACGCAAACAATTATTGGATATGCCAAGTCAAAGCCTTATGGTGCTATCAATGAGGTGAAATCATTTGCAGGCTATGCAGGTGGCGGTGGAAAGGGCTGGCGTTTTCAAAAGAATATGGGCGGAGGAGCTTTGTACGACATGGGAGTTTATGCTATTAATGGGCTTAGGTACGCTACTGCACAAGAACCTATTGCGATAAAAAGTGCAGCGCACATTATCAAAAGACCAGCACTTTTCACGGAAGTGGATGAAACAACTGAATTTGAGTTAGAGTTTGCTTCTGGTATAACTGCTTTAGGCAAGACAAGTGTTGGAGAAAGTTATAACCTACTAAGAGTAGATTGTGAAAAAGGATGGTATCAACTTTCGCCGATGCAATCTTACAATGGAGTGCAAGGTGAAGCCAGTGACGGTAAGCAACTGAATGTTTACATTGAAAATCAGCAAGCGCGCCAGATGGATAATGAAGCGTTGGCTATAATGGAGAATAGGTCTCCTTTAGTACCAGGTGTAGAGGGGTTAAAAGATATCCGTATTGTTCAAGCAATTTTTGCGGCTGCCGAGCGCAAAGAGCGAATAGTTTTGGATTAGTCCAATAAGGATTTACTATGCTTTCGCTCATGGAAGTTAGTAAATCCTTATTTACGAAACGCGCTTTTAAATAGCATCAGTGTTTGTTTCTCCTGTTCTGATGCGAACAATGTGATCAATACTAAGTACTGCTATTTTTCCATCGCCCACTTCACCTGTTCTTGCAGCTTCCATTATGGTTTTAGTCACTTCGTCCACTTTGTCTGTATCTACGTAAATATCCAACTGAAGTCGTGCGATGTAATCAGAGTCGTAGATATTACCTCTATAACTAATTTTTTCGCCTCCTTGTAAGCCAAATCCGTTAACTTCTTTCATCGTGAAAAAGCGAACGCCTATTTTCGCTAAAGCATCTCGTACTTTATCGAAACGAGATAGTCGAATTACTGCTTCAATTTTTTTCATAAGTTTAATAGCTATTAGTGAATGAATGTTAGAACTATGGGAACAAATTAAAGCAATTTAATGGAAATCAACAACCTTAACTAGAATAATATTTTGAACAAACAATATGTTTTCAACTTTTATTTTGTAGATAACTTTTTTAAATGAAATTTAAAATCATGTTTAAGCCTTGTTAAAAAATTAATATTGGCTAATTAAGGTTTCCCAAAGTAAATCTTTTAATTCCACTAAACCTTTTTGAGCAACAGAAGATATGAAAACGTATGGAATGTATTTTGGCAACTCCACTTGAAGCATTTGTTTTAGTTCATCATCAATCAAGTCGCACTTAGTGATGGCTAATACTCTTGGCTTATCTAGTAATTCTGGATTGTACTGCTCTAATTCATTAAGTAAAATATTGTATTCTTCTTTAATGCTTTTCGTATCACAAGGAATCATAAACAACAAAACGGCATTTCGCTCTATATGCTTTAAGAAACGATGCCCAAGTCCTTTCCCTAAATGTGCGTTTTCTATAATTCCAGGAATATCAGCCATCACAAAAGAGCGATGGTCGCGATAGGCAACGATACCCAGATTGGGAACTAACGTAGTAAAGGGATAGTCGCCAATTTTAGGTTTGGCTGCCGTTATTACAGAAAGTAGGGTGGATTTGCCTGCATTAGGGAAACCTACCAAACCCACGTCTGCCAATACCTTTAATTCTAATATTTTCCATTCTTCCGTACCTGCCTCTCCTGGCTGTGCGTATCGGGGTGTCTGATGGGTTGCATTTTTGAAATGAGAATTGCCTAAGCCACCTCTCCCACCTGGTGCGATAATGCGTTCTTCTTCATGTTGTGTGATTTCAAAGTGAATTTCACCTGTTTCTGCATCCTTAGCTACCGTTCCTAATGGCACTTCAAGAATCACATCTTCACCATCTGCACCGAATTTATTATTGCTACTGCCGTTTTCGCCATCGCCGGCAATAACATGCTTTCGATATTTTAGAGAGAGTAATGTCCAGACATTTCTATTTCCACGAAGGATGATGTGTCCGCCACGTCCGCCATCACCACCATCAGGACCGCCTTTAGCAGTGAACTTATCTCGATGAAAATGAACGGAACCCGCTCCCCCTTTGCCTGAGCGGCAACAAATTTTTACATAATCCACAAAGTTCTGTTCTGACATATTTTGATATTACGATGATTGTAAATTTTGATTTAAAAATTGAGTGTAAAGTTGCAAGTTTATTGTTTGCTATTCAAATTGTTGTAGCTTCATTTTTAGCAGTTAATTTTACTGTGCAAATAAATAAGACAATGCTCTTGGCAAATGTTGCGTCAAAACTCAACGCTATTGCATCTGTTAGTAAAAGATAATTTTAATTTTGACAACAAATACAAACCCATGTTAAAAAAAGTTTATTGGAGTAGCATTGCATTGTGTTTTATCGTGATTACGTCCTGTACTTCTGAAATGAGGCAACAACTACAACCTGTTCCTACTGCTTTTGGTCCTAGAAACCAATTAGTTATCGTGGCAGATACAGATATTTGGGAAAGTGCAGTAGGCGACAGTGTTCGCTATTATTTTAGTTCTGCATACTTGCTTTTGCCTCAGCCAGAGCCTATTTATGACCTTTTACATTACACTCCTGAGCAGTTGAATGCTTTGGAGCAAAGAAAGCAGCTAAGGTCTTATCTTTTCTTGGCGGATTTGAACAATGAGGATTCGCCTTCTACAAAGTTAACGAAGAGTATTTTAGGAGAAGAAAAAATAAATAGAATTAAAGAAGACCCAGAAGTTGCACGTAGTACGGTAGGAATAGATAGATGGGCAAAGGGGCAGTTACTGGTGTTTATACATGACTTAGGAGAAAAAAATTTGGCAAACCAAGTGGTTAGCTCTTTTCCAGCCATCAAGAAACGGATTGACAAAGCCAATGAGCCTAGAATAGATGCTAGTATTTATGTGAATGGGCAAAATAATATCATCCAAACGGATATGGCAGATTTTGCTCGAATAAGAATGCGTATTCCAAAGCAATTCTTTGTAGCGGTTAATAAAGATAATACTTTTTGGATACGCCGTGAAACCCCAGTGAGCAGTAGCAATATTATGATTTATAAGATGCCTTATAGTAGTCAAAGCCAATTAACAAGAGAGAACTTGAAGTTTATACAAGACTCTTTAGGTAGAAAATTGGTTTCTTCGGAAATTGAAGGAACTTATATGCAAATTAATGATGTGGGTTTACCAATGCTAACTCAAGTGGTGGACTTGAATGGAAATTATGCCCTCGAAGCGCGAGGCATATGGGAAATTGTGAATGATTATATGGGCGGTGCTTTTGTGAGTTATCTTACGGTTAATCCAAAATCGAATGATTTATTATTCATCAATGGATTCGTTCATGCACCAGGTGAAGAAAAGCGAGAATTTATGCAGGACTTAGAATATATTATTCATACCATTGAATTCCTGTAGTCAGGTTCGATTTGGGAAGAATGCTTTTTTTATTAGCATTCTTCCCAAACACTGTTTTTATTTGATGTCGCCTATCCACTTTTTAGTAAATGGGCTAATAATGATAAATACAATACCTGCTCCCACAGAAACACTAACCACAGATAGAAATAAATTAGGCATTTCTTGCACATTCTCAGGGTTAAAATTGCCTGCAAATAAGCCTGCAAATAGGTTACCTAATGCCGTAGCCACAAACCAAATTCCCATCATCTGACTATAATATTTTTTAGGAGCAAGTTTAGTGGTCGCACTTAACCCAACAGGGCTAAGCGTAAGCTCTCCCACAGAATGCAAGAAATAGGTGATTACTAGCCAGAACATTCCTGCTTTTCCACCTTCTGTTACAATTCTTGCCGCAAAGACCATCATCATAAAACCAGCTGCAAGCAAAAGTAAGCCAAAAGCAAATTTTAAAGGAATAGAGGGATTTAGATTTCTAGCAGCTAGCTTTACCCAAAGTGCGCCAACTAAGGGTGCAAATAAGATAATCATTAAAGGATTAACGGTCTGCAACCAACCTGTTGGCATTTCCCAACCAAAGATAAATCTATCAGTGTAATCTCTAGCAAACAAATTAAGCGAAGAACCCGCCTGTTCAAAACCTGACCAAAACATAGCTGCACCAATAAATAATAAGAATATGATGCCAACTCTTTTCTTTTCTGTTGAGGTTAATCCACCAGCAATTAAGATATACGCAAAATAAGTTAAAGTAATTGCCACAATTAGAATACCTGTTGCTCTAGCAACGCCTACTGCAGAAGTAAGGTTAATAATGCCGAAGTATTGCAATAGTAATATGCCTATTACAAAAATACCAACAGTACCTATTGTCGCAAGTGGATTACTTTTACTGCTTACTTCTTTTGCCTTTGGTTGAATACCTGCCTCACCAAGATTTTTTTCGGTTAATTTATATTGAATTAAGCCAATTAACATTCCAATAGCTGCAAAACCAAAACCAAGATGCCAGTTAATCTTTTCTCCTAAATAGGGAATAATTAGATATCCCAGAAAAGAACCTAAATTGATACCCATGTAGAAGATAGAAAAACCTGCATCGCGTCTAGCTCCACCTTCTGGATATAGGTCGCCCACAATAGAACTGATGTTTGGTTTTAGGAAGCCTGTACCAAAAGCAACGAAACCTAACCCCAAAAAGAAGATAAGCGGACTACCTGGAATAGCCAAAACAATATGCCCCACCATAATCAGAATACCACCATACCAAATCGCTTTTCGCTGCCCAATAAGATTATCGGCAACCCAGCCACCAGGTAAAGATAGCAGATATACAGAAGCCGTGTAAAGCCCATACACTGCTCCTGCCGTAGCAATATCTAAGCCAAGTCCTTCTTTTGCAACTTCAGTTGTCATGAATAGAATGAGAATAGCTCGCATACCATAGTAGCTCATACGCTCCCACATCTCTGTAAAAAACAGTGTGGTCAATCCTTTAGGATGCCCTAGAAATCCAGTTGTGTTGGTCATAGTTATTACTGTAAATTAAATGTAAATCGGCATAAAAGTAGATTAATCTATTAGAAAACTATACTGGTTAACGAATAAAAAGTATTTGAGCTATTGTAAATCAAAAAAAACTGTGAAATTTGATTGCGTAGAAAATAAAGAAACAACATGACTAAAAATAGGTATTTTGAAAGAATAATCGAATAATTTTATTTACATGCTAATTATTTCAAATGAATAAAATACTATCTTTAGCTATAAGAAGTTTTATATTAAGTGTTAAGCAGAATACGAAATACCAGTAAACACTCATAAAAATATAACATCATGTCTATGTTCGGGAATACTAACAAAAAAAAAGAAATAGTTACTGCCACAGTAAGTAGTAGCGCAAATCCGTCAAACGGAGGGTCTAATTCGTTAAACAGCTTAGTGTATGGCACTCAAATTGAAGGAAATATCCATTCGGAAAGTGATATTCGCATTGATGGCGCAATTAAGGGCAATTTAACTTGCAACGCCAAAGTGATTATCGGTCCTTCAGGTCTAATTGAGGGAGAAATTTTTTGCAAAAACGCTTTGATTGAGGGGCGTTTTGAAGGAATATTAAATATTGAAGAAGTGCTGCACATTAAGGAAAAAGCAAGAGTAGTTGGTGAAATAAAAGCATCAAAATTAATCGTACAGCCGGGTGCAGTGATTAATGGCTCATTTGATATGTCGCCAGATACTTCTATATTAAACGGGGGAAATGGAACTACTTCTACAAAAGAGACTTTAAAATACATTGAATCAGCTACCGAAGCAAAATAACAAGCATAACGACAAGGTTTCCTCTGCTAAGTCCTATGTCAAATACTCTGGTTTAGTGTTTCAAATGCTTGGCATCATTGTTATTGGTGTATTGGCTGGTCAAAAAATGGATAGTTATTTTTCCATGAATCAGCCTATCTTTAGTGCGATTTTTGCGCTATCTGCTACGGCTTTAGCACTCTATTTTGCACTTAAAGACTTTCTAATACCAAAAAAATGAACAATAAACAGTTCATTATCAGCCTATTGTTGCTTACAGCTTTTGTTGCATTTCTGGTCTATTTAATGAGCTATGTTGCTTCGTTAGTCGATTATTTGAGTTTAGGTGCAATGAGTATTA
Source organism: uncultured Saprospiraceae bacterium (assembly GCA_937944245.1). Classification (GTDB taxonomy): domain Bacteria; phylum Bacteroidota; class Bacteroidia; order Chitinophagales; family Saprospiraceae; genus JAAUTG01. The sequence continues at coordinate 19,673 of CALDYY010000002.1, forward strand.
TGCTGTTTTCTAGCATTTGCGTGGTGATGTATATTTTTGCATCTCGCTCTGCTAAAAAAGATCAAAGAGTTGCCTTCATCAACATATTCATGTTATCAACTTTGTTGAAAATGTTATTCTCGGTTATTTTAATTGCTATTTATTACAGAACACAGCTTCCTAACAGCAAACTTTTTATTGTGCCATTTTTTGTTGTTTACACGATATACACCATCTTTGAGGTATGGTTTATGAGTAAATTAACGAAAATACCTTCAAATGAATAGGTTAATCATAAAATGTTTTTTTTACAGTTGCTTAACATTGTCTTCCTTTGCATGTCAACAAGCGACATCTAAGAAAAAAATAGTAGAAGCAACAGTGGATGTTGACTTCCCAAAACCTAACTACCCCTCCATTGCTAGGGAAACAATGGAAATGCTTTGGGATAAATGCACTAATATTGACCTTATTTTTTCCAATTTACCTTATAGTGTCAGTACAAATACTAATCAAGAGTCAAGACCACTTTTGATGCATATTTCTACAGATGCTGCCTTCGTGGATGCTAAATGCCCTCTCACAGCAAGCGTAGTTTACTTGGCAAATGGTCAAATTGTGTTAGAAGGTAATTTGTATTACTCTGATAATCAGCAATGCTCTTATATGGTATTCCTTGAAAACGGTCAACCTAAATATGCTAATTATCTATCCCAACAGGGTAAAGATTATTTCAAGCAACTTTTTAGCACAGTAAAAATAGAACCGCAGTAAAGAGCTACACGCCTTCTAACTAGAAATCCGTACCAATAGCAATATGCCAACGCGGTGATTGAACTACCCTAGTTTCGATGCCCCAACCTCTATCCACGCGCAAAAAGTAGTTAAATACTAATGCTCTTGCCCCAAATCCATAGCCAGCAACGATAGGGTCTCTGAAGAAATTTACTTTTACGGTAACAGGTCCATTGGTGTAGGTGCTGGTGTTAAGCGGACTCTCTTCTGTGAAGGGGTTTAACCCAGACCATGCTGTTCCTAAGTCAAAGAAACCTACCAATTGAATGTTTTGTAAGAAAGTGCGTTCTGGCTTAGTGAAATATTTAAATACAGGTACTCTGAACTCGTTGTTAATCAATACGTAAGAATTGCCGTTGCGAATATTGAGTGGAAAGCCACGCATATTGCTTACATCAGTGCGATAAGCAAAGTTACCTTCACGAGGTTGTGGAATGTTGTTATTAAATTCAGGGAATAGCCAATTATCAGTGCCACCTAATCTGTATAAAATGCGCTCTGCACCAAATGTAGTTGCGCCAGCTAAACGAAAAGCAAAAATGGAATGGCGATCAAGGCGTTGGAAATGCCGAAAATCAAGACCAATGACATTCATAAAGCCATTATTGAAACTCAACTCAGCATCAGTTAAATTGAAACGTTTAATGACTTCGCCGTAAATTTTATATTGTGTGCCATTTTTAATGTTAAGGGCTACTTGAAGGGTATTGTCGAAGATATACTCCAATCGAACACCTATCCGCTGTTCGCTGCGAATAGGGAAATTGATAACAATGCTATCTGTTGCCAGCGGTGTATTAACATCCACCCGAACTGTATTTTGTAGCCTAAAGCTACGGTAGAGGTCTAAGGGATAGCGCAATGTGTACTGACCGAGTATAATCTGATTTTCATTTCTTCGAGCGCCTAGTGCAGGTGAACTAGGCGCATCAAATCTAAGCACCCTGCGATAGAAAGCGTACTGCTTATCTAATCTTTTTTTACGGTCATCTATGGTTAAGAACCATTCCGAGCCATTGAAAGAGGTAGGTATTCTCACTCCACCTTCGATAACATAGTCTTCTAGCAAATCCTTAAAGTTTGCTTTAAATAGGATACCTGGCGGTGGATAGCCAAAATCTTCGGGAACACCAGAGAAACTATTCAATCCGTCAAATAACTGCCGATTATCCATTTCCGTAGTTACAAAGTCATTTCTGAATTTAATACGATAGGGAGTAATTCCTCCCGGCTTGAAGTTATGAACGCGCTCATCTCCTATCTTTTCTGTTGCTTTTGAGACAGGTGCTACGGATTCAAAAGAGGGAATTTCTATCTCGAATATTAGCTCAGCTGGTGTTTCTTTTTGCAAAGGTTCACTTGGTATTTCTGTTGTGGTAATGCTATCTTTTTTCGCCTTTGGTTTTGGGTCAAAAGCAGATTGAAAAAAGTAATCCTTATCTTCCTCTTTTTCTTTTTCACTAAAAGGTGTTTCAAAAATGTAGTCTTCTTTTGGTTTTTCCTTTTGCTGTGGTGGAGCGGATGGCTGTTGTTTAGGTCTATTTACAGATGGGATTTTTTGCTGAATTGGTTGTATGGCAAGTGTTTCACTCTGCCGAGCACTTAAAGCCCTGTATGCCGTGAAGTTTAATTTTGGAATACTTCTGCTTGCGGTCAATGTGTCTATGTAAATGTTGTATTTTTCATCCTCTCTAATTAACTCTGCATATTTTCCCCTAAGTCCGGCAAAAGATTGTTCTATGATGTTTCGACCATAGTTGGTAGCAAAATGGCTGATTGCGCGTTGTTTAATGATTGGGCGAATTGAAACAGAATCAATTGTCGTAGAATCTACGCCCGCTAACAAAGAGTCCATTGGTAAAATTAGTTCATCTCCATTTTTAAAAGCGATCACCTGTTCGTAGAACGCAATGTAGTCCTCCAAATACGCAATTTTTCGGTTATAAATGCCATTTTCATCTGTCAAAAAGGAAAAAAACGTAGTATCCATCGCCATTGGTTGACGTTCATTCGCAAATGGGGTATTCGTGATACGCACCAACTCTTTACCTCGTGCTTGAAGGTCGTAATAAAATAGGTCGTAACTATTGATGGGAGGCAAAGAATCAAACTTTACTTGTCTGAGTAAACTATCAGGGCGGTTGGATGCCCAAATAATACCTTTTTTGTTACCAATGCGCACGACAGTTGCGTCCAAGTCGTTGTAATAGTCTTGCGTGATGGGTTGAGGCATTCGCGCATTGATGAAGTAGAGAAAAATATCAGAAAATCCTCGACTGGCAGCAGAGAAGACCATTGTTTGAGGGTCAATGTAATCCATACTATACACGCGCTGTAAATTGGGTGTTAAATCATCTTCAGTTTTCCTTTTGCTATTTACATCGTAACGCAGCAATTTTGCCTTGTCTCGCAATTCATACAAAATGGCAACTTCCAAGTTGTTGGGATTCCAAGCAATTTGTGGATAGTTGTAGTCTGTTTCTTGAAAAACATTGCGAAATCCCTTTTTGAAAATAACATTAGTTGTTTTGCTAGGAAAGTGATGTAAGTAAACTTTTACTTTTCCCACTTCATTAGTAACAAAAGTTAAATATTGTCCATTTGGACTAATTTTTACATCGTTAATAGGATTATTTCGCTTGTTTTTAAATGGTAGGAGCGTTCCGGTGGGCGTAGTGGTTGTTTTTGTCTCGTTCTGGTAGCGTTCAGTAAAATATGTTAAGCAATTGGTAGTTACCTTTTCATAGCTACTACCTAACACGTAAATAAAACCACTCTCAATACTTCTATTGATGCGTGTTAAGTAAAGTAAATTAGAAACGCTTGATTTCCCATATTTTGTAGCAATGTAATGCCAAAGAGCATGTCCTGCCAGTTGTGGTTCTTGTTTTGCAAACTTTTCAAAACTGCTGAAACGCTCCGAAAGCAATACATTGCGTAGTTGATTGTCCAATTTGGTGCTCCATTCCTCACCTATGTAATTGATAATGCCTTGTTTAAACCATTTTGGTAAATGTAGCAATACAGCGTTTTGCACAATTTCTTGAAGATTGGAACCAAACAACATAGCATCTAAGTAAACTGCAGCAATACCCTGCCGAATTTGTTTTCGCAAATGGGTGTGGTCGCCATTAAAATAGACGAAAATCTTATTATCCACTACTTTAGTTTGCCCTTCTATGTTTTCAAAGGCTTCCTCTGCACCGATATTATTTTGCTTCAAATCCGTTAAGTCGCTGTAAACGATAATTTCAATTCTATCATTCATCCGATGCTCTAGCAGGTTTTGCACTTCTTTGAAATCATATTCTGCCAATACTGCTGCCGCCTGACCAACAAATCTACTCTCACCGTACCAATAGGTGGTAAAATTATCTGTTTCGTATTGCGACCATTCCTCAAATTTTTGATGAAATTGCACTCTATTCTTACCAAATAACACGCTGCTTGGTCCTTGTCCCAAAGAAGCACTTATCGCAACGAAAACCAAAAGAAAAATAAGTCCACACTTTTTCATAGAATCAATAATTGTGTCAGGGAATAGAGCAAACTTCATTTTATTGCTAATGACTTAAAAACGCCAATTTTTGTGCTCGTATTGAATCATTACGACAATATAACCCTTTTGGATTAAAAAGGATGAAGATTTGTGGAAAAATCTTTGTTGATAAAATAAGGGAAAGCCCTATTTTTAACGCATCAAATTTATTTCTTTTTTTAAACACGATAATTTATGAAAAATTTAACGATTGCACTATGTCTAGCTATCGCTGGATTATTTACTTTTAGCTGCTCTACTAGCAAAAAAGCAGCTACTGACGCCACCGTAGCCACAGCTACACCAATGACCAAAACCGCCGTTGGAGAATGGTTGGTAACCGTTTCGGATACCCCTGCAGGAACAGTGGAAGCCAATATGGTGATAGAGCAAATAGAAAACGCTTACAAAGGAAATATGATTGTTGGTGGTGCCAAAGTGATGATTGATAATTTGAAAATAGTGGACAACAAAGTAACAGGTTCTTTTTATGCCTCTGATTACGGCGTAGATGTTTACTTCACTATGCAGTACGATGCCATTAATGACACCTTGAGCGGCTATTTGATGGATAGCTTCAAAGCAACAGGCAAGCGCAAAATGTAAACCATTGACGAGTGATTGGTTTTGTTTAATGTAAGTAAATCAGTCCCTCGTCAATCATTGTTTTTCAATAGCTTAATATTTTTTAACCTTGCTTTTTATGCGGTAATTTTCAGGGTTTATACTCAATAGCATTAAAGCATCCTTTAGCATTTTTTTCTGCATTTTCAAAGATGCCTTGTCTGGTACAAAATGATTAATCTTGATAAATCTATATGCAGTAAGCCTCTTTTTTTCAATTTCTCTTTTGATGGCTTCAGCTATTTCCTCTAATGAGGTATTATCATCAAAAGCTATATCTATGTAAATTTCTCTGATTTCATCGGGAATGGGTTGTGCTCTAATGTTTGATTTTGGGGTATTCAAATAAACACCTGATGTGTCCAAATTAGCAAACATTGATTTTGAGATACTTGTTATTGGAGAAAGGTTATCCAATAGAATATTACCATTGTAAACCAAAACTAATTTTGGATTATAGTAAGCCTCTAGTCTAATATAGCTGAAATCTTTTTCTTTAGGTTGCAATAAAAAACGATATTCTTTCCATTGAGCGTGGTCAATAGGCGGTGTTTCCCCTAAAAGTGCTTCATTAGCACATACCTCATTACCTACCCAGATTTTAAATACTGCTGGTCGGTTATAGTTGACGGTAGTTCCCATTGCTCTACTCATACTTTCATAGGTTGGCGATCTCGCTAATTCTACACTAAACAAGTACATAGAATCTTTTAGCAATGGATAAGCCAATTTTTGAGCAATCGCCTCACTAGTACCATTATCCCGAACGACCATGCCCACATACGTTTTTCCATGTGCAGCTTTCTGAGTTACCCTGAAATCGCCACCATTTGGTACAGGGTGTATATCTACAGGACTTTCATTAGGGAGACCACAATCGTACCAATCCGTTGGCGTTATTGAAATTCTTGGAGCATCTTCAAAGGAAGGATTTTTGAGTTGAATAACCTTTTCTTGTTGCGCATACGCTTGCACGATAGAAAATACTAAAAATAGGTAAAGGAATGGTTTATTGAACATAATAATGTCTTTTTGTTTGCTCAAATGTAATTATTTAGAAAAATACTTCAAAATTTTTTAGACAAATATTAGTAGTTATTTTGAGTATTCGCCTTTGTACAGAAAATTACACACAAAATGAGCGTATCCTCTTATATTTAGCCCAAAATTGTAGTGAATGAACATTCTTTTGTTAGGAAATGGAGGAAGGGAACATGCCTTTGCGTGGAAAATAGCGCAAAGCCTATTGTGCCAGCAATTATACATTGCGCCAGGTAATGCTGGAACTGCTGAATTAGGGATTAACATACCTATTGACCCTATGGATTTCGATGAAGTAGCTGATTTTGTGTTGGATGAGGAAATTGATTTAGTTATCGTTGGTGCAGAAGCTCCTTTGGTAGAAGGCATTTACGATTACTTTCAAGTAGACGAGGATTTACAAGACATTCCTATTATCGGTCCTTCTAAAGCGGCGGCTCAACTGGAGGGCAGCAAAGCCTTTGCCAAAGCATTTATGAAAGAATTTGGTATTCCCACCGCGGCTTATCGAGAATTTACCACAGCAAATTTGGAAGAAGGAATTGCTTACATCGCTACGCAAACGCCACCTATTGTCCTTAAAGCAGATGGTTTAGCTGCTGGAAAAGGAGTGTTGATTATAGAGGATATTTCAGAAGCACAAGCCGAGTTGCAAGCAATGTTGAACGGTAAATTCGGAAAAGCTAGTGAAAGAGTGGTGATTGAGCAATTTTTGAATGGTATAGAATGCTCCGTTTTTGTACTAACGGACGGCAAAAGCTACAAAATTTTGCCATCTGCAAAAGATTACAAAAGAATTGGAGAAGGCGATAAAGGTTTAAACACAGGTGGTATGGGAGCAATTTCACCCGTTCCTTTCCTAACTAACGATTTAATGACAAAAATAGAAACGACCATTATTCAGCCTACTATTAACGGTATCCAACAGCGGGATTTGGATTATAAAGGTTTCATTTTCTTTGGGTTAATTATAGTTGAAGGCAATCCCTATGTTATTGAATACAACTGTCGTATGGGCGACCCTGAAACACAAGTTGTTTTTCCTCGATGGAATAATGATTTAGTTGAAGTGTTAATAGCACTTACAAAAGGGCAATTAAATGAAATCGAAATGGACATCAATCCGCAATCAGCGGCGGCAGTGATTTTAGTATCGGGTGGTTATCCTAATGACTATGAGAAAGGTAAAGTCATCGAAGGCATAGAAAACGTAGAAGATAGCTTTGTTTTTCATGCTGGCACACAGGAACTAGGCGATCAAATTGTAACGAATGGTGGAAGGGTAATAGCAATTACTTCACTTGGAAAAAATTTTCGAGAGGCGGTGCGACAATCTACTGCTAATGCAGCACAAATTCATTTTGAGGGGAAGTATTTTCGTCGAGATATTGGCTTTGATTTGTAAAACCAAAGCCAATATGCTTCTTTTTAATGCCTATGGCACTTCAACAGTATCTAATATTTTATTGATGATTTCCACTTGCGTAATGTTTTCAGCTTCGGCTTCGTAAGTCAAGCCAATTCTATGACGCAGTACGTCATAGCAGATATTGCGTACATCTTCAGGAATGACATAGCCCCTGCGCTGCAAGAAGGCGTAGGCTTTAGAAGCCAATGCCAGGTTGATGCTGGCACGCGGTGAACCTCCGTAGTTAATGAGTGGCTGCAAATCGCGCAACCCATATTCAGTGGGTGTTCTAGTGGCAAAAACAATATCTAGGATATATTGCTCAATTTTTTCGTCCATGTAAATCTTACGCACTGATTTCCGAGCTGTTAAAATATCTTGAGGACTAATAACAGGTTTTACTTCTTGGTAATCCGTATTTCCCAAATTCAAGCGAATGATGTGTCTTTCCTCTTCTTTGTTGGGGTAGCCAATTTGTACTTTCAACATAAAGCGATCCACTTGCGCTTCGGGCAAAGGATAAGTACCTTCTTGCTCAATCGGGTTTTGAGTTGCCAACACTAGAAAGGGTTCTTCGAGTTTATAGGTTTCGCTGCCGATGGTTACTTGTCGTTCTTGCATCGCTTCGAGTAAAGCACTTTGTACTTTTGCAGGCGCACGGTTAATCTCATCTGCAAGAATGAAGTTGGCAAAAATAGGTCCTTTGCGCACGTTAAATTCATTAGCGGAAGGGTTATAAATCATAGTACCGATGATGTCGGCAGGCAATAAATCGGGTGTAAATTGAATTCTGCTGAATTTGGCATCTATTGATTTGGAAAGCGTTTTAATGGCTAGTGTTTTAGCTAAACCAGGTAAACCTTCTAGCAAAATATGCCCTCCTGCTAATAAACCCAGTAACAAACGCTCCATCATGTATTTTTGTCCAATAATGACTTTAGCCGTTTGCTGATTCAACGTTTCAATGAAAGCACTATCGTGATAAATCTGTTGGTTGAGTGCTTCAATATCTAATGCTTGCATAGCGATATTTTATTTTGTCTTCAATGATTAATTTTATCTTCACTAAGGAATCGTCCTTAGCAAGGTGTATCTTAATAAGATTTCGAGTAGTAAAAAAATAAAACCCCAGAAAGCAAAGCGGTGAAATTCTTCGCTATACCTTCTGATAGTCGTTACTTGAATTTTTGTTTTTTCCAACTGGTCAATTTCGTCATAGATGCGTTGCAAACTCTCCACAGTGGTGGCTCTGTAATATTTTCCACCTGTCATGTCAGCAATTTGGCGCATCAATTCTTCATCAATTTGAACTTCCACTAATCCAAAGCGATAGCGACCACCTGGCAAACGACCAACAGGAGCGTAAGCACTTCCCATTGTACCCACACCTATGGTGTAAACTTTAATACCAAATTGTTTGGCTATCTCCGCTGCGGTTATCGGTTTGATATAGCCTGCATTGTTCACGCCATCGGTAAGCAAAATGACAATTTTACTTTTCACCTCCGATTCGATTAAGCGATTGACTGCTGAGGCTAAGCCCATACCTATTGCCGTACCATCTTCGAGAATGCCACACTCTAAACTAGCTAAAAATTCTTGCACAACCCTATGGTCGGTAGTGAGTGGACATTGCGTATAGGCTTCACCTGCAAAAGCAGTAAGTCCAATTCTGTCATAAGGTCGCTTTTCCACAAACTCAGCAGCTACTCTTTTGCTCACTTCTAGTCGGTCGGGGTTGAAATCTTGCGCCAGCATAGAACTCGATAAATCCATGACTAACATAATATCCACCCCGTCTGCGTTGATTTCTTCTTCCTTGAGCATACTTTGAGGGCGTGCTAAAGCTATAATCAATAATATCGCCGCTAATGTTCTAAATAGTGTAGGTAAGATTAATAATTTTTCGCGCCAAGAAGTGCCTTGTTCCAGCGATTTTAGGTTGGATAGTTTAAGGGTTACTTGTCGTTGTCGGTGATTGTACCATAGCCAAGCTCCTGCTAGTGGAATGAGTAGCAGTAATATAAAAAACTGAGGATGAACGAATTGCAAATTATTCCACATTTTTTTCTATTTCTATAACTTTTTTAGTAGCTTCTACAAATGATACGGCGTAATCCATCATACGTTCGTGGAATACACTAGGTGGTTCTGCTTTGGCAAATTTAACTAAATCTGCTGCTTGTAGCATTTCTCTCAAGCGATCATTCCAAGCTGCATCAAAATCTAGCGTATTTAACTGCGCTAATATTTGCTCTGTGGTCATTTCTAGGGCTTGAATACCATAACGATTTTCTAAATAGGCACGAATAATACGCGTAAGTTCACTGTGATAGGCTTTGACTTCTCCTTTTTGCCAAAGTTGCTTATTTTCCAATGCTTTGAGTTGTTGCAACGCCAATTCGTGTGAAGGTATCATCACTGTTTGGGTGGTTATTGCTATTTCTTTTCTTGCTGGTTTGCGGTTGACAAAATAAAGTATTATCAGTGCAAGCAAGCCTACACCTAAGATGATGAGTGCTATCCAAAAAAAATCTTCTATTCTTACTGGTTCTTCTATAATAGACTTAATGGGAGCTATCAAAAGGGTATCTTGAGGAATGGTATTAACAGTCAAAGCTAATTCGTTGGTTGTAACGGTATCTAATTGACCATCTTGGAGAAAAACAATAGGAATTTTAGGAATAAAATGATAGCCAGAATCGAATGAGGTAATTGTTAATTCCTGTATCATTCCTACTACTGAATCTACGATTGGTTTAACGACCAACACTTCGATTGTCTTCATGGTATCTAATACGGAAAGGTCAATTTTTTGTATTTTAATACCATCTCTATACAAAATTTGTATGTTTAATTTTGTTTGGTCGCCAATTAAAATATTGTTTTGTTCTAATGCTGAAAACACTTTTATTTGCTGCGCATTACTACTCATAGCAAAGCTACAAGCTATTGCAAATAAAGCTATTTGATAAAAATAGCTGACATATATTCTTCGTTTCAATCGAAATCTTATTTGGTGGCTCACTAGATGATTCATTTAGCTCGCTTTAAAAAGAATTGATGTAATGCTTTTTCGTAAGATTCATTGGTTCTTATGCTCAATATATCTGAACCACTTTTCAAAAAAGCACAACGAAAATAAGCAACATTTTGATTAAACCAATCGGCATATTTTTGACGCACCTTACTTGATGCAGTGTCCACCCAGCGTATGTTACCTGTTTCTGCGTCAAGTGCTTTTATCATACCTACGTTAGGTAATACTTCTTCTCTTGGGTCAATAATATGAACGCCAATTACATCATGTCGGCGAGCAGCAATGCGTAGTGGCGTTTCGTAATCGCTAGACATAAAATCAGAAAGAATGAAACAAATGCTTCGCTTCTTAATAAGGTTATTGAAATACTCTAAAGCAACGCTTAAATTAGTGCCTGATTGCTTTGGCTCAAAGTTGAGTAATTCTCTGATAATGCGCAAGATGTGTTGTTTTCCTTTTTTAGGGGGAATAAATTTTTCAATAATATCAGAAAAAAAGATAACGCCCACTTTATCATTATTTTGAATAGCAGAAAAGGAAAGTACAGCACTAATTTCCGTTAATACTTCATTTTTCATTTGTTGGTTGGTGCCAAAAAAAGATGATTGGCTAACATCAATCAATAATATTACGGTTAACTCTCTTTCTTCTTCAAATATTTTAATATGTGGGTCGCCTGTGCGAGCAGTAACGTTCCAGTCAATATTGCGCACATCGTCTCCATATTGATAAGTTCGCACTTCACTAAAGGACATGCCACGTCCTTTGAAAGCCGTTTGGTATTCCCCTGAAAATAAGTTTTTACTTAAGCCTTTTGTCTTGATTTCAATTTGCCGCACCTTTTTCAGTAGTTCCGTCGTATTCATACTTGCTTTATTATGACATCGAACGCCTAAAGTCAATTTTCGTTCTGTAAAGATAATAGGAGTGAATGGCTATTCAAAGAGAATCGAGTGCCATTTCCCAAAGATGTTCATAAGGAATTAACTCAATTTCATAGGTTTGCGTTACGAACTCTACATCAGACTCCTTTAATAATTTAACATACTTAATAGATTTTCTCTCAATGGCTATTTTGTTAAAGTAGCCATTTGGAATTTGTAATAGCATCTTAATGAAGCAATTACTTCTAAAATTATTACCTTTTCTCAAATAGCGACTGCAATATTGTTCAATGGGATTGATGCGCTCGGTCGCTAAGTTCTGTTTGGAGATACTTTTACCGCTGCCCTGCAATAAAAATAATATTTGAACAATCAAAATAGGTACATTTCGGATGCGTTTGTCTTTAGAAAATTCTGGTACTTCATTGAGAAACCTGTTTAACTTAAATCTTTTATCTTCTTCCGCTTCTATTTTTTCAATAGCAATTAAATAATAGATGTAGGCTTCTGCAATTTTCCAAAACTCTGAGATTTCATTAGGTATCTGCCCATAATTTGGCACTTGTACAACTTGCTGATAAGTATTGTAAGCCTCTTGATATTCGCGCGTATGCAAGCACAGAATTAAATAAAAATACATATCCTGAAACCAACTTAATGATTTCAAAACGTGTATTTCTAAAGCCTTTTTAATAGCGATTTTCCCTTGCTCATATTGTCTAAGCTGATAATGGGCTAATGCTTTGCGATTAGAAAATAATTGAATACCTGATTTAGCATTTATAGAAATAAAAAATTCAATTGCTTCCTCACAGGCTTTCAGCATTTGCTCCATATTATTTTGTGTAGAAAGGACTTGAATTTGAAGTAGTCGCGTGTATAAATGTAAACGATAAGTGGTGTAATTGTATAGATGAGGTTTCAACTCTTCAAAACGACTAGCTGCAAATTTCTGAATAGCGTTTGGATTGTTCTTGTTATTACTAGAAAATAAATTACTTTCTACAAAATATTCTTCTGCCAAATCTTCAATTTGAGTTAGCTTCTGATAGTGTTCCGAAAGTTGTTTGTAGTAGTTGAAGAGTTGTTCGTCCAAATCGCGTGTTCCGTAGTGTCGCTTCAGGATTTTCGTTATTTCAGCAGCCATTTCAGTAAACTCGAATTTTTCAGCTTTTTGTAGAGAACGCTCCAGCAATTCAATACTCAGATATCCTACGCCGCGAGCAATCAAGATTTTAGCAGCAGCCATTTCTTTGAGAATGGTGTAATAAGCCCTTTGTGATGAAGTGAAGTTGTTTTGTTTAGCATCAATAAAAAAAACAGTGTTTATCAAGTTTGCTTCAAAGCGTTTTTTTAGTAGTTTATAATTTCTATTATCGCTATTAGTGTTAAAAAAATATTGAGCGGCTTCGTCGTCGTTCTTAAATTCGTTATTACAAAGTTTCTCATAAAATTCATCAGACATCGTTTCACGCGGGCGATAATTTCCAATTACGCTTATCTGATTCACTTTTAAGCGATTAATCACCCGAATCAATTCTTTAAGTCGCTCCATATTCTTTATTCGTGAATAAAAAGGTATATAAAAATTTGTAAAATATTGATTGCGAATACTTCATGTAGAATGACACTAAATAAATCCCCACTAAAGGTATGATTTTATTGTTGTCGGTTGATAATTTGTTGATTAAGAACTAACTCTAATATTACTATTTATTTTAACTATTTAAAACGCAAATGAGCTAACTTTTACTACAAAAGTAATTTCTCAAATACTTAAAACAAAATTAGATACTTCTGATTATTAATAATTTATACCCTATAATTGATATGTAAGATTGGATGATAGTAGATAAGATGTTCACTTATTATATGCCCTAGATTTGTACTATAATCAAAAACAAAATAATTATGAACATCAATGAAATTCTAAGTTTAATGAGCATCTTCGGCGTAATAGATGTTGATAACTTTTAGTGAACACTAGTTCAAATAAATATTTAAAAGAGTGGTATTTATGCCACCTTTTAGAGTATCCTTAGTGTAATTTGTATGAATATTCTTAAAAAAGTCTATTTTTCATTTTTAGGTACTACATTTCCCAACATAATGTGTACATACATTAATTTTTTTGATTTTTGATATTTTGTAAAAATGTCAAATGAACTATTTGTAGATATAAATAATAATTTAAAAGGATTGATTATCAATCCTTTTAAATTATTATTTAACATTTATTCCTTATTTAGCATATGTTTATACACCTTACCTATGATTTTATTTGAATGGGGTAATACTGTCATATTTACACAGAAAATGATAGACATTGAATTGTTTTGAAAAACAATTCATCAGTTCTCAGTCCGATCAAATAGCAAGAGGTAGAATTCAATGAAATCCTTGTTTACATTACAATCAATTTAGAATGTAATACATTGTATGTTTTGCAAATAGCTTTAATGATATTTAGTGTCCTATCAGAAAGACAGTAGGCAGTTTGTCAAGGTCTAGCAATTTATGTTTTTTCCATTCTTTTATTCTCTTCCTTATTACCAAGCTATCAGGTGCAGTTAAGTTACAGGCTACACAGAAATAAGTTTCGGGTAACAAATGCTCAAGTGCCGTTTCTAAAAGCCCGTTATTTCTGTAAGGTGTTTCAATAAAAATTTGTGTTTGCTGTTGCCGTAATGCCAGTTGTTCTAATCGCTTTAAGTCTTGGATAAGTTGGGGCTTTTTTACAGATAGATAGCCATGAAAACAAAATTGCTGACCATTCATACCAGAAGCCATTAACGCCAATAAAATAGAAGACGGTCCAACCATTGGTACAACCTCAATAGATTTTGCATGAGCCATTTGTACGATTTGTGCTCCCGGATCAGCCACGCCAGGGCAACCTGCTTCTGACATTAAGCCAATATCTCGACCTTCTTCGGCTGCTTGTAAAAAATCTTGCCATTCCTGTTGAGGTGTGTGTTTGGTCAATTCCAACAGGGTTAATGTTTGGATAGGTTTGGGTGATTTTGTAGCTTTGATGAAATGACGAGCGGTTTTAGCACGTTCAACAATAAAAAAATCCAGTTGATGAATTTGCTGTATAACATAATCGGGAATTGTTGCGATTGCAGTTTCGTGCAATGGTGTTGGGAGAAGATATAGTTTTCCTTTTTGCATCGTTCAAACTTATTCTATTGTCATCTTACAAAAGTAGTATAATTTGTTGGGTAGAGTTTATTTTGTAACCATTATTCCTCTTCTATATTTCACTACGTTAAGTAGTCAGTCCTATCGTTTTGAATTAGACATTTTACCGAATACTCAAGTATTACCTAGCAATATTGTTGCTCCAAAAGAGGTAACGACTAGTACACTCACCACTACATTGGAGAATATTTTATCTCAACTTCGTCAGTTGGGCTATTGGAGTGCCTCTTTAGATAGCCTATTTTTTTACGACAGTACCTATTTAGCAAAAGTTTATGTAGGCGAACCCATTCGTTGGATTTCGCTAGACAAGGGAAATGTTGAGGAATCGTATTTGACTAAGGCAGGTTATAAGTCAATTTTTTTTAGAGATAAGCCACTGGATTATAATAAGTTAATTGAATTAGAAGAAAAATTACTAGATATATTAGAGAAGAATGGATTTCCTTTTGCTACCATCAGTTTGGACAGTATTCGTATTATTAATCACTTTTTGTCCGCTCGACTGAATTTGCAAAAAGGAGTATTTGTACAAATGGATACCATTATCACACATGGCAATGCCGCACTTGGTACGTACTATCTTTCCAGATATCTTGGTCTTGAGCAAGGAAAGCCTTACAGCAAAGAAAAAATAGTAAATATTCCTAACAAAGTACAAGAGTTGCCTTACATTACCATAACCCAGCAACCGAACTTAACTTTTATTGAAAACAAGGCTATTGTTGAGCTTTACCTTGAAAAGAAAAAGGCGAATCGCTTCGATTTTATTGTAGGTTTTTTGCCTCAAACTATTAATCAAGGTAATCTTTTAGTTACTCGACTTATCGTAACGGGTGATCTTAGGGGCGAATTTTACAATTCACTAGGGGCTGGAGAGTTCGTGAAATTTGCTTTAGAGCAGTTGCGTCCAGCAACGCCTAAGCTCAATTTACAAATTATTTACCCTTATCTTTTTAAGACATCCTTTGGTTTAGATGTTAAGTTGGATATGTTTAAACAGGACACCACCTTTCTCGATGCTCAGTTTGATTTAGGTATTCAATACAAATTAGAGGGCAATAATGAGATTAAAGGCTTTTGGAACGTACAAAGTACTCGATTACTTTCCATTGATGAAGCTCAACTCTTGCGCCAAAGGGTACTGCCAGAAAATTTAGATATTCGCAACATTACCTTAGGCTTAGAATATCGCTTAAATCGCTTGGACTATTTATTCAACCCAAGAAAGGGCTGGAAAGTTTCTGTTCGAGCAGGGGTAGGGCGAAAGATAATTGCGCAGGACAATCGAATTGTTGGGTTGGCTAATGATAATTTTAGTTTTGTTAATGCCTATGATAGTCTCAAACTCCAAAGTGTACAATACAGATTAGAAGCGGCAGTTAATCGCTTTTTTCCTTTAGGAACTAGGTCTGCATTAAATATAATTCAACAAAATGGACTTATTTTTTCAGAACAAATTACTTTCCAAAATGAGCAATTTCGATTAGGAGGGAATCGCTTATTGCGTGGTTTTGATGAGGCATCTATTTTCGCTAAGCAGTATGCTATGCTGACTTTAGAACCTAGATTATTGATAGCTACTAATTCCTACTTGTATGCTTTTGCCGATATTGGTTGGGTAAAAAACCGTTTCAATGCCGAAAGTTATCTTATTGGTATTGGTGCAGGCATTACTTTTGAAACCAATGCAGGTATGCTCAGTTTAGGCTTGGGGATAGGAAAAAGAAATAAAAATGACTTTGACTTTCAAAGCCCTAAAATCCACATTGGTTATACCAACCTATTCTGATGCTAAGTTTTTGTTTACAGGAAATAGATTAATTTTTGTTTTACTTCCAACTAGCTTCTTCGTGTGTAATGCGTAAAACTTCAGCTACTAGTAGCTACCGCTACCTATTCTTCGACCTTGTTCATTGCGCTGGTCTTTATTGTCCTCTCGCTTGAATTGCTTATCAATAGCTAGTTTAGCCTCATCGCTTCCCGGAGCTAGTTCGTAGGTTTCTGTTCCGTATTGTACTTTTGCTTTACCGCTCAAGTCTCGTTCAACCAGTAAACTATATGTTCCTATGAAATCCCGACGAAAAACCAAATAAGTACCATCGCTGAAACTAATTTGTAAACGGTCTTCAAATGCGGATATACAAACACCGGGTAAATCTCGTTCTAAGGTAACAGATTCTGCTTTTTCGCCTTGCTTTATCACTACTTTACCATCATCAGTTACTTCTAAATCTTTAGAAGAGGAAATGCGCTTCATTTTGATGGTGCGTGTAGTATAAAATTGCACTTTTGTGATGTCTGCAAAATCTTCTATTTGCTTTCTAATTTCGTGTGTGAAAATTGTCTTGCCTTGAAATGGTTTTTGAGTTTTTCTCAGCAGACTACATGACATTACAGACATTATTACCAAAAGCACTAATATTTTTTTCATAACTTAGTTTCTTTCTTTAAAATAGAGTGATTATTTCAGTACAATTATAGTAAACATTTGTCATTTCACTAGCACAAAAATAACGATAACCTATAAAGAAAAATAATCATTTAAT
>CALDYY010000003.1 GCA_937944245.1 uncultured Saprospiraceae bacterium
CGTTCTTGATTGTATTGTTGCAACTGCAAACCAGTTGTCAATGTCCATTTTCTTTCGTAGCGATAGGTAATGGTAGTGTATAATTCCTGATAAAGCCGAGTGTCATTAAGGTCATCAATGGTAGAGGCGTTAACGTGAAATCGCCAAGTCCGAGAAGGGGAATAATTAAGGTCAATCAAAAAAGCACGCTCTCCTATTTCCTGCGGAGCAGCAACGTAACGCCCCGTCAAGCGGTAGGTATTGAATCGGCTTACTGGTGGCAGAAAGTTAATTAATCCCTCATTCAAACGGGTAAAAGGAGTGGTGCGAAAGTTAAAGTTGTAGGTTCTTTTTCCTTCCAAAGTAATGCCTAAACCATTTCCAGCATAACTCAGTGTAGAATAAAAAACGCTGCCAGGTTCTTTAATAAGTTTTCCGTTGGAGGTTTTGCCGTTCCAATTCAATTTAGAGGCTAAGGGATCAAAAATAGTTTCAGGTGTCTTATACGCCATTTCTACATACCAACTCAAATCCTTCCAAGTCAAGGTGTTATAAAACGAAAAAGCGTAAGTATTGTAATTAGCACCGATACTATCTTGAGGGGTGTAAGTAGAAATCGCCGCTACAATTTGATTCACGGTAGCGTCATCAAAAGTTCTGTTCACAATACCAATACCTGATGCAATAGACCAAACTCCAGCAGTATCCGAAAGAAAATTTTCTACGTTCGCTCCTTTAATAACGGAATCATAGGTACTAAATAGCTGCTTTTGCTTGCCTGTAAAGCCTTTTACTCGAAGATTCGGCGTTAAATCATAAATCAAGCGCAGCCCATACAAAGCATTATCAATCAACAAAGGGCGTTCTTGGTAAGCTCTAAAAATGATACCACTACCGATTTGGTCATAAAAATAACCTCCAGTGATGTCCAGTTTATCTACTTGCTTGTGAATAAACCATTGTCCAATACCTTGATCAGTATAAGAACTTTGTGGATTGAGCAAATTAGAATTGTTAAACAAATCAAATCGAATGCCCACATCAAAGCCAAAGTTAGAGTAATTTAAACTCAACCACGCATCAGCACTGTACAACTGACGGTCGTATTGTGGCGTGTTGAATGCTCCAATTAAGCTATCTTCCTGAAAGAAATTGCTTTGCGCTTGTAGGTTGCCAGAAAAAGTGCCACCATCTTGCGCTTTGAGGTATTGCATATTTACAAGTAATAATAGCAGCAGGAGTCGAATGTTGCTCATAGGATGTTGTAAGGCATTTTTTACTGTTTTACGCAATTCATATGGAAAGGTTTGTTCAACTGTGTATCTTTTAAATAGGTAAGATTATTTTCTTAGCACGAGCAGTGCCTGTCATATAGGAGAACATATGAATATTAAATTTACCGAAATTGCCTTATCTAACTTAGAATACTGCTATCAACTCATTCACTCCAACAACTAATTACTCAACATCACTGGCATGACTAGCATTAGGATTTGTTCGCCTTCTATTTCTTCGTTAGGCAGCAAAATACCTGCACGTGTAGGAGAGGATAGCTCTAGTTTTACTTCATCAGATTCTAAGACATTGAGCATTTCAATTAAGAATTTTGCATTGAACCCAATAATAAGTGGTTCCCCTTCGTATTGGCAAACGAGTTGTTCTACGGCTTCATTAGAAAAATCTAAATCTTGCGCCGAGATAGTCAACTTTCCATCTGTAATGTTCAACACAACCTGATTAGTTGTTTTGTTAGCATAGATAGCAATTCGCTTCAACGAACTCAATAAATCTTGACGACTGACTGTCAAGGTATTAGGATTATCTGCTGGGATAACAGCATTGTAATCAGGGTAGCGTGCATCCACCAATCGCCCAACTAACTTTGTTTCTCCAAAAGAAAAGAAAGCATTGGATTTGTTGAATGCCAACTGTACTTCTCCCCCATCTGACAAAGCAGACTTTAGTAAATTGAGTGCTTTTTTAGGAATGATAAAAGAAGTGGAAATATCACTAGCAATATTTTGAAAAGTGTATTTCACCAATTTATGTGCATCGGTAGCCACGCAAGTCAAACTACCAAAATTCACTTGAAAATAAACACCAGTCATCGCCAAACGCAATTCATCATTGCTGGTGGCAAAAATCGTTTTAGCAATAATTTGCATTAAAGTTGGCGCAGCTACCGTTACCGTATCCACCGTTTCTGGTTCTGGAATCTTTGGAAAATCTTGACTACTTTCACCTGCCAGACGGTATTTTCCATAAGCAGAGGTAATTTCTACACTATTGTTTTCCTCATTCACGTTAAACGTAATAGGTTGCTGTGGCAAGGCTTTTAATGTGTCTAGCAGTATTTTTGCAGGGATAGCCACTGCTCCATCTTTATCCGCCATCACTTCCATTTCTGTTGTGATAGATGTTTCTAAATCAGTAGCTGCTATTTTCAGTTGATTATTGCTAATCGAAAATAAAAAATCTTCTAGTATAGGCAAAACAGGATTGGAGCCAATGACACCACCTGCCATTTGTAATTTTTTAAGTAATTCGGAAGAAGAAACGCTGAATTTCATAGAATTTGGCTATTTGTTTATTGCTTAATTAACAAAGTTAAAAGATATAAGCATAGTTTTTAACATCTTTTATTCACAAAGTGTGGAAAATCATCAAGGATACCTAAGTTGGTTAGGATTTAAGGTATTATAAGTAATCTGAATGTTTTCACCAATTTTAAACTTGGGCAGTACGCGCGAAGTAAATGCTTCAATTACTTTTGTTTTACTAGAAGTTTCAAATTCCACTGTTACCTTGTATAAATACATTTTCCCTCCTTTTTGGGGATTCTTGAATTTATCAATTCCAATAACTGTTGCTTGAGCCACTTCAGCCGTTTTATTAAAACGACGTTGCTTATTCACAATCATATCTACCATCAACAGAATACCTAAAATACTTACTACTAAAATAATGTACCTCATCTTCAAGTAAAATTATCCTTATGACAACAAATTATTTTATTCTTTGGGTTTTTAATTTGAGGTATTTATTGTTTGAGTATCCCATAGTGCTGTTATCCAGTGCTTTAGCCACTTCCGTAGGATAATCCGTCGCAATAACATCTAATCCTTTTTCAGTACAGTTTTTATATACTACTGCTCCTCTAGCTTTTGCGCTATTATCCAAATTACCCATTGTACCAATAATGGCTAATGCCCCTTCCTGATGAATGAGTTCATAAAGCCTGTTGTCGTCTTTTAGTATTGTTCCTGTGAAAGCAATTAAATTTTTAGATGAAATCCCAGAGGCTTTAAATCGTTGAAATTCTTCCTCATTTCTAATATTCATTGAAATTAAAAGATTGGGATTCAGTGCATAAACTTTCTTTGCGTCTTCTATACTGTAAGTGATAATCATAATGTAATCCTCCATTTTTTGTGCCTCCACTGCTTGAACAACCATTTCAAAAGGAACGCCTCGCTTCACATCAAGTTGAAGCACTGCCTTTTTCTTTGCCCAAGCTAAAGCATCTGTTAATAAAGGTACTTTAAAAGAAGTCGTATCTCCAAAATCGTCAATTAAGCGCAAAGTCTGAATATACTGCCAAGTCGTATCGCGCACTTTACCAGTTCCAGTAGTCGTTCTGTTTAAAGTATTGTCGTGCATCAAAATTAATATACTATCTTTTGTCATTTCAATATCGCATTCTATTAAAGCAGGAACTTGAGCAAGTGTATATTCAAAAGTTTCAACTGCATTTTCAGGATAACCGTGTATAAATCGCCCTCCTCGATGGGCACTAATCAAAGTTTTGCCTTTATTTGCTTCATAGCTTAAAGCCGATAACAAAGAGCCTTTCCTTACTTTTGTAAGGTGAAGTTGATTACTTTGCCCTATCACTGAAACAAAAAACAGGCACAACACAATTACGGAAAAGAATGTACGCATAAGTAGAGAGATGATATGTAATTAGTCAATTTAGTGCAAAAATAATAAAAATACCACTGTCATAGTAACTTCATCAAATTAATTGAGCTATCCAGTAAAGTAAAATCTTAATATTACATTTTTATTCATAAAACAGAAAATGGAAAGAACATGGCATTTTTTATTAGCCGCTACAATAAGTTCGAGCATAATTTTACTAAGTTATACAGGGGCGCAATCCGCTTTTTGGCAAATGTTCCCGCTATATACTGCTGCTTTCTCGACCTATGTTTTAGTGCTAAAAAAAGTTGATACTCAACAGAGATTACACTTTTGGCTAACGATAGGCGTATTACTTCGCTTTTGCCAATTATTTTACTTTCCAAACCTATCGGATGATGTCTATCGCTTTATTTGGGATGGTCGCCTGTGGCTCAATGGTATCAATCCACTTGAGCAGTTACCTAGCTATTACATTGAACAGAATGTTGATATTCAAGGAATTAATCTTGAATTATATCAACAACTCAACTCCCCTAATTACTACACGATTTACCCGCCCATAGCACAATTAAATTTTGTTACTGCCTGTTGGCTATTTCCAAATAGCATTATGGCGTCAGTATTTATAATGAAACTTTTTCTATTTATTTTTGAATATGGTAATATTTTCATTATATTGAAGTTACTAAAAACGTGGAATTTACCATCAAAAAACGCCTTAATCTATGCTCTAAATCCACTTATTATCCTAGAAATAACAGGGAATCTCCACTTTGAAGGAGCAATGATTTTCTTTTTGTTATTGGCTATATTGGCTTTGACAGAAGAAAAATGGATAGTATCTGCCATTTTTATGGCACTGTCTATTTGTTCAAAACTGCTACCCATTATGTTTTTACCATTATTAATAAAACGCTTGGGATGGAGAAAAAGCATTTTATATTTTAGTGTGGTGGCTGTTGTTGTCATTAGTCTTTTCATACCTTTATTTAACAAAATAGCGCTTCAAAATTTCACGACTAGCCTCGACCTTTACTTCAGAAAATTTGAATTCAATGCTAGCATCTATTATATTTTTCGCTTTGTAGGTTTTACATTAAAAGGTTATAATATGATTAGTTCTATCGGACCTATACTCGCAATATGCACACTATCTAGCATTTTATTATTTAGCTATTTCGAGAAGAAACCTAATATTAATTCTTTACCTATTGCTATGCTTTTTGCTATTAGCATATATTTACTTTTTGCTACTACCGTGCATCCATGGTACTTAGCCATGCCATTGGTACTTTGTACATTTACTTCGTTTCGGTTTCCTGTTGTTTGGTCTGGACTAATTTTTTTGACTTACATTAATTATAGCTATCCCACTTATAAAGAAAATTTATGGATAGTCGGTATAGAATATATAATTGTAATATTATTTCTACTGTATGATTTATTTCTTTTTATGAAATCGGAACGCTTGCCACAAAATCACCCCAAAGGGAATCCACCAAACCAAGTCATTGAAAATAATAGTTAATCCAAAAGATAATGGGAATGCACCCTGAATCAAATAATAAGCAAACCCAATAGGACCAAATATTTTACCTAAAAACCCAACAAGTACAATGGGCCAATGAATAAACGGCGCGTAAGCTGCTGCTATGTATCCAACGCCATATACGCCCACAATCATACCTACACACTGCCAAATCATAGGATAATTGGGTAATTCCATCCCCACTAAATTAAAAAATAGATTAGGAAATAATATAACACTTGTTCCCCAAAGAATATTATATATTCCTGCAATCCATAAAATATAAAACATCCATTTGGGCGAATTATCAATTAACCCTTTCATAGATTTTGATGGCATAATTGTGTTCGTTTCTGTCATCTTTTATAAAATGTTGTTCCGTAATCAAATTCCAGTCTTGCATCTGGATTTCGGGAAAGAAAGCCTCTCCATTTTCTATAATAGTATCTATTTCAGTGAGATATAATTTATCCCAAAGGTGCATAGATTGTTCATACACCACACCACCACCACAAATGAATACTTCTTTTTCTCCGTTTTGGGCAGCTATTTCTAGTGCTTCGGTTATAGAATGTGACACTATAATACCTGTGGCTTTATAGAACAAGTCCTTGGTTAATACAATATTAATGCGCTTGGGCAAGGGACGACCAGTGCCTTCAAAAGTATTTCGCCCCATAACAATATGGTGATTTAACGTAGTTTTTTTAAAAAAGGCTAAATCGCCTGGCACATGCCAAGGAAGTGTATTGTTCACACCAATTACTCTATTTTTCGACATGGCTGCAATGGCAGAAACTATCATTTTATTGTATTTAATTTCGTTTCAGAACTTAAAAACTGACTATAAAGTTTTAGCAGAAAAAAGGCAACTGAGCGACAAGTTCTACTTCAATTTGTTAAATGCTTGTTAATCATTTTCTTAGCATCAATTTATTATATTTCTTTGTGTAAATGAAAAATAGCACTATTGTTAGAGTGGTCTTATTAGGAGCAATTGCTATTGTTAGTATCATTGCACTTCAAACCTATTGGGTAAAAAAAACATGGGACATTAAAGAACAAGAATTTCACGAAAAAGTAAATATTGCCTTACTCAATGTAGTAGCCGAATTTAGAAAGGTAAATACATTACCTACCTATAATTTGATAGAAAGAGCAGCCAGTAATTATTACATTGTCAACATCAATCAGTCCATTCATGCCAATGAATTAGAGTTTTATCTGAAAAAGAATTTAGAAGCACTGGGGTTAAAAGAGAGCTTTCAATATGCTATTTATGACTGTGAAAGCGATAAAATGGTAGGTTGTGCCTTAATAGATTACGACGCAGAAAACGGCACAGCAACTACTTCGGAGCAAATTGAATTACCTACTCACGATAAATACTTGTACTATTTTAGTATTCGTTTTCCTGAACGAGATAATCATATTTTAGCCAGTATTATTCCTTTGATGATTCCTGTAGGCATTTTATTTATTACACTTATTTTCTTTACCTATTCTATTATTGTTATTCTAAGACAGCGTCAACTTTCTGAAATGCAACGCGATTTTATCAATAACATGACCCATGAATTTAAAACCCCAATTTCTACCATTAAAATTTCTGCAGATGTGTTTTTAAGAGAATCAATAATTCAGGAAAATAAGCGATTACTAAGATATGCCAACATTATTAAAGAGCAAAATGAACGGCTTAATCATCAAGTAGAAAAGGTACTAAAACTAGCGAAAATAGAAAAAGCTCGTTTTGAACTAAAAAAAGAATACCTCAACCTACATGATATTATAAGTATTTGTCTCGAAGGCATGGAAGTTAATATAGATGAACTTGGAGGACTAATTTATAAAGATTTTAAAGCTGAAAATAGTTATATTTTTGCTGATAAGCTACATTTAACTAACCTAATATTAAATTTGCTAGATAACGCCATTAAGTATTGTAAAGAATATCCCGAAATTAAAGTTCAGACTATCTCCCACAAGAAATATCTTCAATTAATCGTTCAAGACAATGGTATTGGCATTGCGAAAGAACACCAAAGTAAGATTACACAAAAGTTTTATCGAGTTCCCACAGGCAACGTACATAATGTAAAAGGATTTGGTTTAGGATTATTTTACGTAAAAAATGTATGTAAAGCACATAGCTGGAAATGGCACATTGAAAGCGAACTCAATAAAGGAACAATAATCACCATTACGATGAAAATATAAAATATGGCAACAATAATAAAAGCAAACCTTTTGTATGTAGAAGATGATGAAAATTTAAGTTTTGTAACAAAAGATAATTTAGAGTTGGAAGGCTATCAAGTAAGCCACTGTATGAATGGAAAGGAAGCATTGCAAATGATTCAAAATCAATCATTTGATTTATTTATTTTAGATGTTATGCTGCCCGATTTGGATGGATTTACCATCGCTAAAGAAATTAGAAAACAGAATTTAGAAGTACCCATTTTGTTTTTGACAGCTAAATCATTAAAAGAAGACCGTATTAACGGTTTAAAAATAGGCGGCGATGATTATATCACTAAACCATTTAGCATTGAAGAATTAATGTTAAAAATAAACATTTTTTTGCGCCGAAATAAAATTAACCAAACTTTTGAGAGTGATTATACTATCTCATTTGGGCGTTATATACTTGATTATCAAAACTTAGAATTAATATTTCCAGAAAAAACAAAAAAAAGGCTAACTCAACGCGAAGTTGACTTACTAAAATTCTTTCTAGCTCATCGAAATCAAGTGATTAAACGGTCTGATATTTTAGAGAGTATATGGGGGGAAGACGATTATTTTCTTGGCAGAAGTTTGGATGTTTTTATTTCCAGACTTAGAAAGTACTTAAGCCACGATGAACAACTCAAAATTGAAAATATACACGGTGTTGGTTTTCAATTTAAAATCCTAAGCTAAAGTAATAGCCCATGTTTGTTTAATTCATAGGCTATTACTTGAAATCATTTTATTATATTTTTTGAATCACCCTATCTCGCTCCTTCTTTTCTTTGGAAGAATCAGAAGGCATCTCAGGAAAAGTAAAATTGAAATTAAAATTCTCGAAGAACTTTTTTCTCCATACTTCAAAATCTTGTTCAAATTTATTTAATGACTCGTCCCAATTCTGAAATCCTTCCCAGACTTCCTCATTCAAAGGGATTTCAAAGTTATGCTCAAAAGATGGAAAATTAAATTCCATTTTAAAATCTTGACGCTTTCCTATGCGCTGCTCTATAATGCCATCGGGGTTTGGATGAACTATCACAGCTACTGGCGAAGTGCTGAACAATATACCATCTATTTCAATACTAGCAGGCTCAATATAAAAAAGCCCAATATCATTTGGCTGTACATAATAACTGTAAACTGTGCTTTGCTTTGTTTTACCATTGGTCATTTGTACCATCGTTCTAACATTCGGTCCGCTAATTACAGTAAACTGTTTAAAAGCTGGCGGCATAAAATTAGTACCTTTTGCTCCTTCTAAAGTAAAGAGCACCTCAATTCCATTGCCTAACAAAACAGAATCTTTACTAACACTAGCCTTAAATCTAACTTCACTTTGTCCAAACATACTGATAGCAAAAAATGTAAAGGCAAATAATAAAAAGGTTCGTTTCATCGCAAATTTGATTTATGTTAACAAAAAATAATTACCAATCCTTCGATGATTTTGGAGGTTTACTGCTGCCTTTCCTCAATTTTTCTTGTACCTGCTTTTCTTCTTGTTCCATTATTTTTAGCAACTGTTCTGCCTCTTCGCGCGTAAGTTGCTGTTCTTGATTATTTTTGTTAGGTGTCTGCTCATTCTGATTTTGCTGCTGCTGCGATTCCCCTTCTTTTTGGTCTTGTTGTTGCTGATTTTGCTGTTCGTTTTCTTGCTGTTCCTCCTCCGAATCTTGTTGTTGCTGTTGTTGAGATGAATTTTGCTTTTGCTCTTCTTGCTTTTGCATCCGTAATGCTTGTGCAAGATTATACTTTGCCAAGTCATCATTTGGATTTATTCTAAGGGCATTTTTATAAGCATCAATACTTTTTGTGTAATCTTTTTTCTGGAAATGAGCATTTCCTAGATTATAAAAAGTCCTAGCTTTCAAATCGTCTGACTTTGTAGTAGATAATGTTTTTTCGTATGCTCGAATAGCATCATCATAGCGTTTTTGCTGATAAATAGCATTTCCTAAATTATATTTTGCGTTTTCAGAAGATGAATTTTCCTTTTCTAATGCTTTCCTATAATATTCTTCCGAAGTTACATAATTCTCTC
Organism: uncultured Saprospiraceae bacterium; assembly: GCA_937944245.1. Lineage (GTDB taxonomy): Bacteria > Bacteroidota > Bacteroidia > Chitinophagales > Saprospiraceae > JAAUTG01. The sequence continues at coordinate 9,711 of CALDYY010000003.1, forward strand.
TTTTATATTTTTCATCCCCTTTTCTTAATAGAGAGTGTGCCGTCTGTGCCATTCCAGATTGAAAAGCAATAATCAAAAAAACTATTATCAATAAGTTAAACTTTATCAACTGTATCATTTTTAGATTAATTTATTTTTCAATTTGCTTCTCGTAACGTCCATAAAACCAATATTTTGGTGTTAATGCTGGATTATCATTTTCATAATAACCATAACCTATAATCTCATAAACGTCTTCTGCTACTGTTTCTCTGAAATACTCTATCTTTTGCGGATTTTGATTATTTCTTTGCCAAATAATCGTTTGTTCATCTTCTAAACTTCCTTCGTGAATTACTGTTTCATTAGGCTTTTTAACTACGCACCACATTTTCCCATTTTGTATTTTATTTACACCTTTACTTTCCACTGTTTGTACGTTCCCTACTGCATCTTTATAAGTATCTTTTATAACAACTCTCTGAAAATAAGGGCTTTCCGAAGTGTAAAACTGTTCTACTTCAATAGTGTTACTAAGTTTTAAAGTCGGTTTTCGTAAATGCTCAACGCTAATATTTAATAGAGCTTTTTCACCTCGCTCACCGGGTGTCATGTCCTCGTAAATTTTAAAAAAACCTTTCCAATGACCATCTAATAGATGATATACATTGGCATAGATTGCATCAACTTCAACCACTGGCGGCGCAGTTGAAATATTATCAACAGCGATTGGTGCATTGCAAGTAACCATTAAAACCAGCCAAACTATAGATTGCCAGTATCGTAAGGAATAACCTGCATCCATTTCTTGCATAAAAGATAGCTTCATTGATAAAAAAGTTGTATGGAGTAAAAAAAAATTACATCAAAGCTCTGTGTGCTAGTTCAATAGCAAATGCTGGAACACAGATAGCAATATATTCGCATTCTTCATCGAATGGATTAGCGTATTGAACAGGTATATTTCTTTCTATTTTAATGGATTGCCCTGCCTCTAAAATTACTACTTCACCATCAACGGTAAATTGCTTTTTACCTCGAATAACATAGGTATATTCTTCAAATTCAGGTGTTTGTATAGGCTCGCTCCAATGTGGAGGTGCAATCATATGAGCAATACTGATGCCTGCTTCTTTGGTTGCAATTCTACCAAAATGTTCTTCAATCAACTTACCATCATCAGTAGTAACAATAAATGGTGTTTTCTGAATGATATATTTTTTATTCATATCAACCTGTTTACAAAAAAATAGCTACTTAAAATTAAATAACTAATTATTTTTCAAGTAGCTATCGTTATATTTTTATTTCATATTTTGAGCATATAATTGTCCACTAGGTGTTTTTAATAAACCCTCCAATGGAATATCTTCTTGTTTTATAAATCCTTGCTGAGGAAGTTCGCCCGCCTGCACCATTTCTACTACTGCCGCAATAGAAGCCGCAGTAGTCCAAGAAATTGCTCTCCACTTGTTTCCCTCTATTTCTATGGGATGAAAAGCATTATAAAATTCTTCTCTAAATAGTTTATCTTTTTGCCAGCCCTCTACTACTGCATACACATATACAACATCCTCAGCAACAGGTGGTTTAGCTTGAGATAAAATATTCTCTAGCAACTTTTTATCTTCCTTTAAAATCAATTCATACATTAAAAAGCGCATTAAACGACCATGACCAGGATAGCGAATAGTTTTATAATTCAGCGTATCTAGTTTACCTTCATAGGTTTCACACATCGTACCTAAACCACCTGAAGTAGTAAACGCTTCTAATTCTTGTCCTTCTATGTTAATGTATTCAATTCCATCCAAAGAGGGAACGAATTTTCTGACCCCGTTGTGGATTACTTCTGCATCGTTTAGATATTCATTAATAACGCCTGCTGGCGACCATGTGAAAGAATAAGCCAACAAACCATTTGGATAACGAGGCAATGCTCCTACCCTCAATTCTATATCGCGCAATTTAGTAAACCGTTTTGCCAAATCCGCTCCAACAATACCAATAAAACCAGGTGCTAATCCACATTGAGGCGCCATCACACCTTTGGCTGTAGCAGCCAAATTCCGAATAAAATTTGTTGTTTCCACATCTTCTGTTAAATCAAAATAGTGCATTCCGGCTTTATGTGCAGCTAGAGCAATATTTTTATTTAAAAAATAAGGTAATGCCGAAATTACCGCATCATGTTGAGGCAGAAAATTATTTAAAAATGTTGCCGACGTAACATCCGCTTGTAAGGTTTTAAAGGGAAGTTCAAAATCGTAATGTGGTGTTTGCTGATCTACTCCAGTTACTTCAAACTGTTTACTAAGCAGCACACCCACCAAAGTGCCTACTTTGCCTAAACCTAATACTAATACTTTTTTCATAAGAGGGATGAAATTTTATTTTGCGCTAAGTTGAGGAATTTCTTGTATTCATTTGTTATTCCATAGAAGATTTTAATAGCAAGGGTAAAAAAGACAGTAAGAAGCAAAATATATAATTTATAAGTAGTAAACCATTATGAAAAATATCTTAATTACAGGATCAACAGGTAATGTAGGACTTGAAGTCATTCACTTCTTAAGTCAAAAAAGTAACCATATCAACATTATTGCAGGTATTAGACAAGAAAAAGAAATAAAAAACTTATTGGTAAATTATCCTACAATCAGTTGTAAAATATTTGATTTTAAAAATATAGCTACTTTCGATGGCGCTTTACAAAATATTCAAACGCTGTTTTTATTGCGTCCACCACAAATTGCTGAAGTTGAGAAATATTTTCGTCCGTTGCTAGTAGCTGCTAAAAATAAAGGTGTTAAAGAAATTGTTTTCTTATCTGTTCAAGGCGTGGAGCGAAGTAGTATCATTCCTCATTATAAAATTGAGAAATTAATTGAGGAACTTGGTTTTGATTATATTTTCCTACGACCTAGCTATTTTATGCAAAATCTTACCACAACGTTACTAAAAGATATTCAACAAAAAAATAAAATAATTCTCCCCGCCGGAAACGCTTTATTCAATTGGGTAGATGTAAGCAATATTGGTGAAGTTGCTGCTGAATTGCTGATTAATTTTACTAAGCACAAAAATCAAGCTATTGAGCTAACCGGTTATGAAAACGAACATTTTCAAACCGTAGCGACTATGATGAGCAAGGTATTAGGCAGAACAATCACTTATGAAAGTCCTAATCTAATTCGATTTTACTATTTAAAACGCAAAGAAGGTTTAGACGCAGGATTCATTTTAGTGCTCATTATGCTCCATTTTTTACCTAGATTTCAGAAAGCACCTAAAATCTCCACCTTTTACGAAACACTTACAGGTAAAAAACCAACTTCCTTGTTATCATTTTTGCAACGCGAAAAAGATAAATTTAATATTATGAGAACATAGCTATTTTCTACCAAAATCTGCTGGAATTTCTCCCCATTTTTCTGTTTCCCACTTTAAAATCGGAACTCTAAAGGAGTTGGTTTCTAACCACTTTTCAGCACGAGCTATTACTTGAAAAAGCACTTCAGTTTTTCGATTTCGTTCTAATTTTGTGTTACATTTTTTCTTTTTTATCCAACCAATCGCAATTTTAGAATCAGAATAGATAGGGATTTGACGTTGCTGTTTTTCTAACATAGCCAAGGCATGCACCAAAGCCAGAAATTCACCAATATTATTTGTACCAAGTTCAAATTTTTGATAAAAAAGTTGTTCTTTAGTTTTGGTATGTACTCCTTGATATTCCATTACACCAGGATTACCACTACTTGCACCATCCACTGCAATACTTTCCCAAATAATATTTTGCTGACTATCTAATGGTTCTTTTTCCTTTTTGTTTGCTTTTTTGATAGCGTCGCTGTAATCGCCATGAAATGCTTTTTCTGCCTCTTCTAGACTCGAAAAAGATTTATACTTTGCATCGGAATAGCCTTTTATTTGTAACTGACATTCTGTCCAGCTCTTGTATATTCCAGGCTGATTACCTTGCCAAACAACGTAATATTTATTTTTAGTTGTCAATTTATAATGCTGGATTTAATATCTTACTCAATATTTTTGAAGTTACCAAATAAGTCGGTAATACGCCTTCCAAACCCAAGCCACCAGAAGCCAAAGTCGCACCTGTAACTAATGGATTATCAGAGGCATAATAAGCATACCGAGTAACGACATCTCTACGGATACTATTACGAATTTTAGAAGCTGCTTGTATCGCTTTTTGATAATGTGCGCCCTCCATTTCTAAGCCTACTGCCCTCCAAGAAGAATCCAAAAAATAGCGCAATATTTCTTTATTTTGAAGCGAAGTGCCTAAAACAGTAACCATTGGTCCTTCAAATATTTTTAAGCCATATCCTTCAAAATCTGCTTTTGTGAAATCATTTTCTACTGGATAATTATCGGCTGTACCTTCAAACACATGAGCCGTAGCCACCATAATGTCGCCTTTATCTCCCTCTAGTATCCCCGCTTTACCCATAATGGAAATAGAACACACGTCTAGCACATGATTTTCCTCTCCTTGCTTTAAATCATAGGGTTTTAATAGTTCGTCCATAGCCTCAAAGGCTTGTTCGCCAAAAGCATAATCCATAACAATTAAAATAGGATAAGCCTTTTTTATTTTTTCAACATTATAATTAATTTCCGAAGGTAATTCGTTGAATTGTAGGTGCGTAGTGTCAAATATTTGCACCCCAATGTTCGTTCCACTTTTATCTTCAAAATAGTACATTCCATTTGCCAAAGCATATTCTTCTACCTCCTTGCGCAAAGACTTAGCAGAAGATTTACTCAATGCTTCCACTAATTCTAAAAAAGGAGTATCAGCATATTGTTCTTTCAAAGCAGTAGAGGCGTAAAAACAGTTCATTACACTATGCAAATTTGCACTTATAATGTGAATAGGACGACCTAACCATTTTTTTTCTGCCAAAAAATCTTTGATGTTATCTGCCCATAACTCTCCATAAATGTGATGTCCAACACGTTCGCGTAAAGCAGAAGAAAAAGAAATCTCACGGTCTTCGTTATTTGCAAATTCTTGGATAGAGCGCCTGCCTAACCAACATATAATGTGAAAAAGACTGTTGACGTTCGGCATAGCCAATTGAAATTTTTCATAGGCTTCCATCGTTTCATTATAAGTTCTACCTAAAATGGTACTCAAATAAGTAAAGGCTACTTCCTTGTTAAATTCCTCTCCTTGTGCTTCTTTTTCTACAATTTCCTCTAACATCAACCAATCTCGCCTTCTATTGCCTTTACTATCTAAACTATTATTTCGTATTTTTTCTGCTTCACAATACATAAAAGTAAGGTGGGTCAAAACATCGTAAATATCACTATGACCGCGTGTCATTTCGATAAAGATTTGATTTTTATCAATTCGATAGCAATTTCTACGGCGTTTGGGCGGCACAATCGCCTGAAAACTAGCATTCTCAAAACCTTCTCTTGAAATCAAACGGATGTATTGGCACTCTTCAATTCCTTTGGGTAAGCGCTGAAAAATATACAGTAAGCCATCTAATTCTACCTTTTCCGTGTCATTTAATAGACCATAGATTTCAGGCTCCAAAGTACGTAGAGCATCAATAATGGCTTTGCCTGAATCTCCTAATGGTTTGTAGCTACCGCGAATGAATAAATGTCGCATCGCAATATACAATCGCTGGATAGCTTCTCTCGACCTTTGCGCCGCAGTTCGTCGAATCTGATTAACTTTCATTCTGATTTTATTTTTATGTAGTACACTGCTTTTATTATTTTTCTTTGTGCCTTTCTTGCAGCACTGCAACAACATCTTTTAAGGATTTTCCTTTGGCAGTCAGCAAAACAAGGTAGTGATACATTAAGTCAGCCGCTTCGTTTAAAAACAAAACGTCATTGTTGTCTTTAGCTTCAATCACTAATTCGACAGCCTCCTCCCCTACTTTCTGGGCAATTTTGTTCATACCTCGCTCAAATAGTTTAGAGGTGTAGGCACCTTCTTTGGGATTAGCCTTTCGATGTTGTATGACACGTTCTAAATGCCAAAGAAAATTGGATGCTTCGTTCGTTTCATCAAAACAGGTATCGCTACCCGTATGACAAACTTCTCCCACTGGATTCACTTTTACCAACAAAGTGTCGTTATCGCAATCACTCTTCATGCTTACCAAATGCAGAAAATTACCAGAAGTTTCTCCTTTCGTCCAAAGCCGATTCTTTGTTCGGCTAAAAAAAGTAACTTTTCTTTCCTCTAATGTTTTGGATATAGCTTCTTTATTCATAAATCCAAGCATTAGCACCTTATCCGTTTGCGCATCCTGAACGATAGCAGGAATTAATCCATCGGATTTTTCAAAATTCAATTGCTCTATATCTATCATATTCAATTACTAAAACATTTTATAAATAAAAATGTATCATCAATAACTATTCACTAAATCAACACTTATTTCTTTTATCTGCACAAGATAAAAAGGTATTTTCTATCTCTATATGTTGAAGAAACTTTACCTTTACGACAAAAAATTGCATATGAAAAAGATATTAATTTTTGCAACACTAACTCTAACCTTTACTTGCCTATTCTATGCCTCAGCCACAAGCCAAGAGCAACTTATTATCAACAAGAAACGCCTTTTTTCTGATAAAATTTCTATTCAATTACTTTCACTCGTAGAGGACTATAACGCTGGCAAAGATATTACGGCTTGGCAAAAAAAATTTCCTCATGCCATTTTTTCAGATGGCAAAGTATTAATTGAAGCTATATCTAATCACGAAGATGCAAGTATTTTGCTAAAGGAAATAGAAGGTGCTAATATTAGTATTAAAGAAGTAAGCCACTTTGAGCGCATTCTAAATGGAACCATTGATATTCATAACATTACAAAATTATACGGATTAAGCCATCTACATTACGTTCATCTTTGCCCTATGCCCTCTAAGAAAAAAGGCACAGTTACTTCACAAGGCGACAAGGCTTTGCGCGCTGATGTTGCCCGCACTACCTTTGCTGTGGATGGAACAGGTATTAAAGTTGGGGTATTATCCGACAGCTACAACGCATTAAAGGGGGCTGCCAATGATATTGTTTCAGGTGATTTGCCCGCTGCTGGCGTTCAAGTGCTAGAGGATCTGACGGGTTCGGGATGGTCGGATGAAGGCAGAGCTATGCTGCAACTTATTCACGATTTAGCACCAAGCGCAGATTTAGCTTTTCGCACAGCATTCAAAGGCACTGCTCATTTTGCCAATGGCATTACTGCTTTGCGTCAGGCAGGATGCCAAGTCATTGTAGATGACATTGGTTATTTGGCTCAACCTTTTTTTATGGATGGCATCATTGCTCGCTCTGTTGACAATAATGTAAATAATGGCGTTACTTATTTTTCTGCCGCAGGTAATTCAGGCGTACTTTCTTATGAAGGAACGAATGAATTTAGTAGTGATATTTTCATAATTGATGGTGAAGAATACCAACTTTATGATTTTGATGCAGGCACAGGTACTGATTTTTTTCAGCGCGTAACTGTACCCGTAGGTGGTTTTGTACAACTATCCTTTCAATGGGATGAGCCTTTTTTTTCTGCCACAGGCGTTGGTTCAAAGTCTGATGTAGATATTTTTTTATTCACTAGCGACCAAGTAAATACCATCAATGGTAAAAAAACAGCGATGGGAAGTATTATCGCTACTGCTTTTGACGACAATATTCGCTCTGGCGATGCAGTAGAAATACTAAGCGACGAAAATACACATACCTCCTCCACACTATACCTAGCCTTTGGGCTTTATGCCGGAACAGCCCCGACAAGAGTAAAATATATTGTTTTTGATGGGATTACGAGCATTAATGAACACAACACCAATAGTTCAACCTCCTTTGGGCATCCTAATGCAGAAAAGGCAATTGGCATAGGCGCTGCTTTTTTTGGCTCTACACCTGAATTTGGTTTAAATCCACCACGTTTAGAAAATTTTTCCTCCAGAGGAGGGACTCCTATTTTGTTTAATTCAAACGGTGTTCGCATTACGCCAATAATACGGCAAAAGCCAGAAATAACAGCAGTGGATGGCACAAATACTACGTTTTTTGGAAGCGATATTGCTAGTGACACAGACAACTTCCCCAACTTTTTTGGTACTTCGGCAGCAGCACCTCACGCAGCAGCGGTAGCAGCCTTGATGCTGCAAAGACACCCCACAGCTACACCAACCCAAATAAAAACAGCATTGCAGGGCAGTGCCATTGACATTTTAAAACGACAGAACAATACAAACACTGGCGTTGGATTTGACTTCGATAGTGGATTTGGCTTAATTCAAGCAAATGGGGCTATTCAAGCCCTTGACCAATTCTTTACCCTAAAATTAGACCTCAAAGTAATGCTTCAAGGAGCATTTTCAACTTCACAAATGAACACTAATTTGACAGCCAACAACTTAGTACCATTGCAAGAACCCTATAAAGCATTGGGCTTCAAAAAAATAAATAACACTACCTTAGAAACAACAACAACAGCAGTGCTCAGTCAAACAGGGCAAAATGCCATCGTAGATTGGGTATTTGTGGAATTGAGGGATAAAAGTAACCCTCAAACAGTTATTGCTACACGCTCGGCATTACTAAAAGCGAATGGAACAGTAGTGGATACAGACGGAAATTCCGCTGTCTCCTTTTTCCCCTTTTCGCCAGATAGTTATTATGTTGCTGTTCGTCATCGCAACCACTTAGGCGTAATGACAAACAGCCCAATTCCACTAACGAATTAATTAAACCGCAAAAATTTGAGCAAAGTCCTTAAATGATTTAAACTCAATGGCATTACCACTAGGGTCAAGGAAAAACATAGTAGCTTGTTCGCCAACTTCGCCTTGAAATCGAATGTAAGGTTCAATAATAAATTTAATACCATGCGTCTTTAATTTTTCAGCGAGTGCCTCCCATTCTTCCCAACTCAAAATTGCACCAAAATGACTGACAGGGACATTTTTACCATCTACCGCATTAGTAGGTTGGTGTTCGGCATCAGTGTCTATTAAATGCGCTGTAATTTGATTACCCCAGAAATCAAAATCTATCCAACGCTCCGAAGTTCTACCAACGCCACAACCCAATAGTCCCTCGTAAAAATCACGTGTTTTTGTTAAATCCGTAACGGGAAAAGCTAAGTGAAAAGGTTGCATAATTGCTAAATATTATTGATAATTGACGAAGTTAGTTAATATTAGCATTATATCATCATCAAATATTGTTTTTTCTCATGCAGCGCATTCCTTCCATTTATGTTGGAAAAAGCAACTTACATCATCGAGGCGTATTCGCCAGTCGAGATATTGAAGAAGGTACTACTATTGAGATTTGCCCTGTTATCATCATTCCTGAAAAAGATGTTCCTATTATTGATAAGACTATTTTACACGACTACTATTTTACTTGGGGAGATGAGCAAACAGAAGGCGTAATTGTGCTAGGCTATGGGAGTATTTATAATCATGCTGTTGATGCAAATGCTGATTTTATTATGGATTATGAAGAAATGACGATGGACTTTGTTGCGAATCGCTACATTAAATCTGGTGAAGAAATTACCATTAATTATAATGGAGAGCAAGGCAACGATGCACCTGTTTGGTTTGAGGTGAAGTAGAAGCTTTGATGCTCCTACTTCGGCTTTCAACAACCTATTCTGTTTTGTCTTCTTCTGGTGTTGTAACTGCTTCAACCATAACAACTTCTTCCACTACTTGCGATGTTTCGATTGCTTCTTGAGCAGCCTCAACTGCACTAGCCATACCAAATACCTCTGCCGCAGTTGCCGTTTCTTCTAATGTCTTATCTGTACCCAACAATTCTTTAGAAGTTACTTCTCCTTCTTTCGATACAAAGCTAACCTTTGCAGCTTTATCAAGACCAGCCATTCTAGCATGGAAGGCTTCTTTTTCTTTCCTAGTCTGCTCAAAGCGAGCTGCTACTCTAGCTTCTTTTTTCTCCAACCAAGCATTGAATTTCTCATCTGCCTGCTCTTGTGTCAGTGAGCCTTTAGCCACCCCTTGCTGAAGATGCTTTAAATACAGCACTCCTTTGAATCGGAGGATAGCCCTTACAGTTTCCGTAGGCTGTGCACCATTTAATAACCAATCATAGGCTCTTTTACGATCTAATTCAATAGTAGCTGGCTTAGTCATTGGATTGTAAGTTCCAATTTTTTCAATGAATCGTCCATCTCTAGGTGCTCTAGCATCTGCTACTACGATGTGATAGAAAGGGCTTTTCTTTCTGCCTTTTCTCTGTAATCTTAATTTAACTGGCATTTAAAATGTTTTTTTATGAACCAAAACCCACTTACCTTGTCAACAAGCTGTGGGATTTCCAGTGGAGGGCAAAAGTATAGCGAAAAATGTTCATTTGCAAGATTTTTTTGATTTCACGAGAAAAAAGTTAATACTTTCGATAAAACAATAAAAAACAACTGCACCATGAAATTTAATAATTATTACTTCTTGGCATTAATTGTAATCCTTACGACTACAAAACCTACTCATGCGCAAGACCTTATTGAAGCCAAGTTACTGCGAACTTATGTTCCTCTGCAACTAATACTTCAATTTGGTTTACCCGCCACCAATTCAATAGAACTCTACAAAGTTTTATACACCACACCCAACGCCATTGGTGTGAAAGACACCGCTTCGGGTTTATTAGTTGTCCCCTTGCTCAACGAGGCATTACCTATTGTAGCTTACCATCATGGCACTACTAGCCCGAGAGAAAACGTGGCTTCAAGGGAGCAATTTCATATTGCCGAATTATATTTGGGCGGTAATGGCTTTATCACTACTTCCGCTGATTTTTTAGGTATGGGCGACGCTAAAGGATTTCATACCTATCTCCATGCAGCTACGCAAGCCTCTGCCAGCATTGATTTGCTGCGAGCCGCACGCACTTTCTGCAAAAATAAAGGCATTCAGCAAAGCGAACACCTATTCGTTACAGGGTACTCACAAGGTGGTCATGCCGCTATGGCGACGTTCAAAACGTTAGAAACTTCTTTTGCCGTCGAATTTCCAGTAACGGCTGCTGCGCCACTATCTGGTCCTTACAACTTAACTGGAAGTTTTCGAGCAGATATCACCGCCAATAGGGAATATCTTTTTCCCGCCTACTTTGCCTATCTAGTAAAAGGTTATCAAGTGGTTTATGGTAATATTTATACCGAATTGACAGATATTTTTCGCCCGCAATATGCAGCGTTGATTGCCAAATTTGATAATCAACCCGATTACCCACTCGATGCTTTGAATGAAGATTTGCTCAAGGCGCTTCGAGAAGAAAGTGAAGTGGCAACACCGCGTTTCTTATTTCAGAACAATATCATAACTGCCTTTACAGCGAATGATAGAAGCAATCCACTCATTAATGCCTTAAATGAAAACAACGTATTTGACTGGATTCCTAATGCCCCTATGCGGATGTACTATTGCGAGGCAGACGAGCAAGTACCTTTTCAAAATGCAACTTTCACCGATTCTTTGATGAATGCCAGAGGCGCAAAAGACGTACAGGCAATCAGTGTGGGCGAAAACCTCAATCATGGAGCATGTTCTGTACCAGCTTTTCTAAGTGCCGAGACTTTTTTTAGAACTTTTTTGGAAACAACTTCTACTAAAACCCCTTGGGCAGCAAGAGATATAGATATAATTATCTACCCTAACCCAACGAGCGATGTATTAAATATTCAAATAGACAACTCTTCAGAAGAAATAACACTTACCCTATTCGATGAATTGGGCAGAATCGTTCAAATGACAAAAAATGAAACTTCCATTCATATTGCCCATATGAAAAATGGCTATTATTTACTAAAAATACAGACAAAAGAGCAAGTGATTGTAAAAAGAGTTATTAAACAAGCGGAGCAGTAAAGTGAGCTAAAGTTTTTGGAAAAGATAAATTTCCAACAAAACAAGACAGGCAGATGATTACTCATCTGCCTGCCAAATCTTAACTAAAAAATTATCTTAGTTACCTAACTCAAATTACTTAAACTCAACACGATAGAAGAATGGAGAACGGTAGTATTGACCACCAGAAACATCACCACTCAAATTAGAATTTGTAAATACTCGACCACTTTTGGTAGTCAATGATAAACGAAACTCTAGGAAATCACCTGCATTGATATCGGTTGTGCTAAGATTAATTGCCTGCAATGCTTGTGTCACTGGCACTTCAATGGTAGCCGCTGGATACTGACTTCCCGATTTGGGATGTACATTTGGCAAAATAATAGAATGCTTTTGAAAAGCGGAAGCTGGAACGGTAGCTACTTTTGCTTCTGGCGTAAGCGCAGCACCTCTTCTTCTTTTTACAAAAACTTCTACTTCTTGTACTGTTGCACCATTTTCTGCATCCACTGCCTCTACCGTTGTTTTGAATCTAGCACTTCCAATTTCTGCTAAATTAAAGGCAGTTGGGTTTTCCAATGTACGCAAATACGTTCCTGTCTCAAAGCTATTGTAAGGAATTGCTGGGTCAACAAAATCCGTACAAGCATTGAGAGAAAGCGCAAAAAGGAATCCAAATAATATTTTAAATTTGTTCATTTTCGACATTTTTTGATATTAGTTAATAAAACCAACAGGGTTAGTATCCCAGAATGTACGCACATCATGGTTTGCCTTCTGTGGTGCATTACGGTTCAAATTCACGTGGTCTAAAGGATAGAAAAATGTTCTAGGGAATCTTCCAAATCCTGGAATCTGACCTGGCTGCATATTATCTGGCTGACCTGTTCTACGGTACAAGTTGTATGCCTCATTTCCACCTCCATATAGCGAAATCCAGTATTCACGAGCGATGATACGCAAACGAGCAGCATCGGATACAGCAGCATCGTACTCGTTGCTAATGTAAGTGATGTAGCTATCGCGAGCTGCATTGTAGTCTGCATCAGATTGGAACGCTCTGATTTTAGCTGCCTCAGCAGTTCCTAATGACCAACTGCGTACATAGTTGATGTGCTTAGTTACTGCAGAAATTAACAGTGCTTTTGCATCTCCGCTAGTGCCTAGAGTTAAAGCTGCCTCCGCCAACATAAAGTCCACATAAGCTGCCAACATAATTGGCTCAATACCCGCACCGCTATTACCGCGATTAGCAGCAGACATAGGTGCTGGTTGGTTATTATCGAAACTAGCCCCTACAGGATAGATACCAAACAGCGTTCTACCTAAGTTATCAGGTGGAATACCTTGTGGGTCAAGGTGATCACGTCCCCAGTAACCTCTTGTACCAGTCATACACCATATCATATCAACAGGATAGTGGGCTGGTAAAAACTCTGTTAAACAGCGTGCCTGTGCCTCATTCGTTGGATTTACCCCTACCTGACGATAGAAATAATACTTCGCACGAGGATCGTCAAAGCCCTTAGCCTCTGTCAGATGCCACATAAAAAAAGTGGATTGATAAGCACCGCCCCCATTAGGATATTGATTATTATACTTTGGATTAACACTTTGGGGGTCTGCTAGACTCACCCCATACTTCCAAACAAAGTCATCGCCATCCTTTAAGAAATTATTTTCTGCGACTAAAGCATTAATAGCAGCAGTAGCACCAGCTCTATCCACTAACTTCAAATTCAAGTGGTAGCGCAGCAATAAGGTATTTACTAAGCGTGTCCACTTAGTGTAGGTACGAGCATAGAAGAAATCATTCGGATTACCAATAGAGGAAACCACTGCAAAGTTGGCTTTTGCTGCGTTTAGTAAATCGAAAGCAGCACGATACACCTCAGCACCTCCGTCGCGTTTTGGATTGAAATTAGCAGGGTCAAGTGCCTCTGAATAAGGTACATCTCCAAATTGATCCACTAATACCATGAGTACATAAGCCTCAATGGTTTGCGCAATCGCTAGGTGGCGACGGAAATTACCTTTCTCTGCTAAATCTTTTAATGCTTTTACGTCATTTAAAATATTAGCATAAGCTCTAGCCCAAGTACCATTTTGATTGACTGCTTGATGAGCAATTTCATAAGTATCAGATGCTTGGTGCTCAATTCTTGTTACGCGTGCTCCACGAAGTTGTGTAGAGCGGTAAAAATCTGCCAAGTCCACTTGAATGCGGTTCAATAAGAAATCCACATTGGAACTTTCAAACGTTACTTCATTTGGGTTGTCTAAGAATTTATCAAAATCACAAGAAGTGATAGTGAATATGCCCGAAATGAATAACATATAGATGAATATTTTTTTCATTATTTGTTACTTTTTTAATTAGAAAGTTAAATTAAGCGTTGCGCCAAATCGTCTTGCACTAGGACCTGTCAAATAGTCAAATCCTAATCCGTTACCTACTCCTGTACTCAACACATCCGTATCGAAGTTAACGAACTTAGGCATGTTTAAAGCACGGAACCAAATGTTGGAAGCAGTAACGTTCAAAGAGATATTTTTAAACGGCGTTCCTTTAATCAAATTTTGTGGCAATTTATACCCTAAAGAAGCCTCGCGGATTCTGAAAGTGGAACCATCAAAAGTAATAGCTTCATCTGTGAAGAAGTAGTTATCGAAGAAATAGTTTGCAGCCGTAACCTGTACATCGTTCGGTACAAATACACCCTCTGATACTTCTTTTACTCCTGGAAGAATCAATGATAAAGCTCTATCCAACTGGTCGGTATCCTTAGTCAATCCACGAGCCAAAACTCCTTTTACCGTATTACTCACAATTACACCTTTATGGCGATACTCCAACAAGAAAGACAAATTGAAGCCCTTGAAGTTAAAAGAATTAATTAAAGAAGAAGTAAAGGCTGGATTAGGATCGCCTAACTCTACAATATCTGCTGTTTCTTTGTAGCGACCATTGGATAGCACAATCTTTTGTCCATCTGGTGCTCTTTCAATACCAGTCCCTTTGATAATACCATATGGTCTTCCTGGTATAGCAAAGTTACCTAAATTAGTAAATCCAGAGAACACCACCTCATCCAAACCATCTACTAATTCTTCAATAGTAGAGCGATATAAACCGTAGTTTGCTGTGATATCCCATTGTAAACCAGTTCTGGTGTTTCTAACTGGTGTAAATGTAGCACTTAACTCTAGCCCTCTTGTGCGTAAGCTACCCACATTGATGTTCGTGAAAGAGAAACCAGTTGCTCTATCTATTGGCGTTTCAGTAATTAAGTCCGTTGTGTTTTTGTTGTAGGCAGATAAATCTAATCTTAAACGATTGTTGAATAACACTGCTTCAATTCCCCCTTCTAACTCTCTTTGTAACTCTGGTCGTAAACTTGGATTACCTAAGTTTGTACTAATGGTTTGTGTAGAAGAGAAGTTACCATTAGCATCCGCCCAACCTCTTGGGTTTTGAAGCAAGATATTACGCGTGCTGTAAGGTGATGGGAAACCTGCTGAAGAGCCATAACCAAAGCGTACTTTTAGATATTTCAAAGCATTAGACTCCAAGCCACTAAACGCAGTTGTTGGAATGAACGATATACTCGCTCCTGGGTATAAAATACGACGATTATCAGGCTCTACCGTAGAAGTCCAGTCGTTTCTTGCTAGTAGATTGACAAACAAGAAATCGCCATAGTCTAAAGTTGCACTAGCATAGATACCCGCACGTCGCTCTTGTACCAAGCGATTAAGCACAGGAGTATTACCGCTTGCAGCATTAAATGGCGCTCTAGAAGATGTATTAACAAAATTGGAGTGATTAAACAAACCAAATGTTAATTGATTCGTAGATACTAAACCTACACGCTCGAAATCATCCGCACGATAGTTTCCTCCCACTAAAGCAGTTACATTTAATTTATCACTAATAGCCGTATTGAAGTTCAAATTCACATCGTGATTCCAAATGGTGTTTCTAATGTTCGTTGTTTGATAAAGACCACTATTGACCAAAGCACTCACACCAGCACCACCACCTTTATTCAACAGAATTTCTTGCTCTTCGGAATAAGTATCTAAGCCTATACGATAAAGCACACCAAAGTTTTTGTTGATGTCGTAATTTAAAGTAGTAGAGTTAAAGAAACGATTTACCGTATTGGTGTTAGAATAGTATTTTGCTATCCAATTAGGATTAACAATATCGTTACCTCCGCGATAATACACCGAACTTCTATCAATAGGATTTTCAAAAGGCAGATTTGCTAAATCCACGTTACGCGGGGTGTAAAGTACGTTAGCAAAAACTGAAGGAATTCCGTCATTTGCATTACTACCAAAACCAGCATTTAGCGGGGGCGATGCTACATCTGTGTTGATAAAAGAAAACGAAGAACGCGCTGTCAATTTATCTGTAATGGCTGTATTCACACCTAACCCAAAGTTAAGCTTAGTTAGTGTATTGCCTGGTGTAAATCCTTCCTCATCTTGGTAGCCAAAACTTAGGTTATAACCAGAGTTGCCTGTACTACCATTAATTTGCAAAGAAGTATTATACACTTGACCTGTGCGGAAGAACGCCTTGCCCGGATCGTCGTAAGCTCTGTTTGGATAACGAACTACGTTGTCACGCAGTGCTTGCGTACTTGGTCCCCAAGGTTTTGTTGGGTCAACAGCGTACTGTGTAAAGGTGTTTCTGATGTTAGCTACGCTAGACATCCCGATTGGATGAGGCACTTCTGTTACTACTCGGAAATCTGCTCCCCAGTTACTGAAGAACCAAGATTCTGGTGTTAACTGGTGAAAACCACCACCATAGTTGTTTTGATACACTGGAAGAGAAGCAATTCTGTTTTGGAAGTAAGATTGTGTCAGGCTAATTTCTGCTTGTTTCTTATTGCTTCCACCACTCTTAGTCGTTACTAGGATTACCCCATTTCTACCTTGGTCACCATAAAGTACCGTAGCGGAAAGCCCTTTTAATACATTTATAGACTCAATGTTGTTTGGGTCAAGGTCAAGCATACGACTAGAAGCAGTAACCCCACCAGCAGCAAAACTTCCCTGTTGGTTGGTAGAAGAGTTGAAAGGCACACCATCCACAACAAATAGTGGCTGGTTAGAACCTGTAATGGTTGAATAACCACGAATAATAATGTTTGTACCTGTACCAGAAACACCACTGGTAGAAGTGATATTCACACCTGGTATTTTACCTTGAAGGATGCGGCTTACATCCGCCTCTGGGCGGTTAGAAATAAGCTCCTCTGTTACTGTGGTAACCCCGTAGCCTAACGCTCTTTTTTCGCGCTTAATACCTAAACTGGTTACGACAACTTCACCTAATTCAATCCCTTCAGAAAGGCTAATAGCATAAGTATTAGCACTTGTAAGTGGAATTTCTTTGGTTTCAAAACCAGTGTAACTGACCAATAAGGCTACGCCATCAGCGGGTACACCAACGGAAAAACTACCGTCCACATCGGTAACTGTACCAGATGTCGTGCCTTTAACAAATACACTCGCACCGATGAGGGCTTCCCCTTTAGCATCGGTAACAGTACCTGTCACTGTCCGTTGTGCGAGTGCTGCTCCAATAGCTAGCACCATCACCACAAGAAGGAGTGAGAGTTTTTTCATACTAATTCAGATTTTGTTAAACAATTAAAAAATGTTTTTACAATACAAATGTAGAACTTTTACTTAAACTTTTAATAACACTTACTTAACAAGTGCGTAAAAAATTTACCATCTTTTAGTTTTTAAACGCATTTGCTTTCTTCTGTGCCATTTAGCCATAAATCGTTCTTCAATAAACATTTCAGCTAAACTTTATTTCGTTTAATTTTTTGCTTTCTAAACGTTTTTTTTTTCGTTTTGCTGCTTAGTTGTGTTCTTTTAGTAAAGAAAATGTTAATTTAATTGATTTCAGCATACTGGGATGCTTAATGCCAAGGAACTAATTTTAATGTACTGTACAACTAAAATTAGAGTAGTTAGGTCTTAAAATATGGTTAGTCGTTCTAACTTTGCAGGAAAATAAAATGCGTATGAAAAAATTGATGTTGATGTTAGCTTTATTGAGTACCGACGTAGCTTGGGGTCAAAGTGTAGTAGGGTTTGGATTTAGAGCAGGTTTGAGTTTTTCTACTATTGACGCACCCTCTGAATTGGATGCTAATAGTAATGAATTGGAAACTTACAAGTACAGTACAGGTTTTGTAGTGGGTGCGCTCGCTAACTTTCGCTTGACTGATTTTTTCGGTTTGCGTACAGAGTTACTTTATGCCCAGAAAGGCACACAGTACAACTATGAAGGTTCTTCTTTCTTTATTTTCGAGCCAACTGACCGCCGTGTGGTGGCAACTGGGCAACGCAAAATGCAACTAGAAGTGGTTAATTCTTACTTGCAAATTCCATTGATGGCTTATGCACAATTCAAAAGTGTTGAATTTCAGGGAGGCGCTTATGTAAGTGGCTTATTAATTTCTACGGGTAATGGCAGATTGGATTTTAAGGGTAATCGTCTTCAGGGTACGCCTTTTGAAGAAATTACTTTTTTGCTGGAGCACAATTATAGAAAGGACAAACCAGGTGAAGCCTTTGGGGAAACAAAGTTTACAAATGTTAATGTGGATGGTAGAAGGGTGAATGCTCCTGAACTGTTGGGGGCTTACTATGAATTTCCCGATGGTTCAGATAAGTTGTATCGCGGTTTAGATTATGGCTTGCTGGCTGGGTTTTCACTTTATCTTAATAAGGGATTATTTGTAAACCTTCGTGGTGAATTTGGCTTTGCGGATATTACGAACAACAATAGAAATGTGTCTTTAAATCAAATTGAAGGAACTACGCTAAAAGTTTTGGAGGAAACACATCGAAATATTTCCTTCCAAACTTCGGTTGGGTTTAAGTTTTAGTGAAAAAGCAATCTGTAAATAGGGAGTTAAAAATTGACTTTTTTACGGATTGCCAAGCACTACGTTTCTAAAGCATATACTAAGATGTAATCCGTTATCTTTTCGTAATAAATGTCAAAGTGGGTGTGAAAATTATCTTTTTTTATCACTCCTTCGCATTTACCTAAGTTCAAGTTATAAACAAATGGCGATACCAGAATATGGTCTCGAAAATCAAGGGCTTTTTTGCCATGGGCTTTGTAAAGTGCTTCTTTTGCACCCCAATAAACATGTAGATGTTCCAATCTATTGGTATCCTTTAGGCTTTCCATTTCTTGTGGACACATAAATTTATGAGCAATATACTCAATTTTTTCGACTAACTTTTGAATGTCAATACCCACTAAAAAAGGAGCGGCAATTACAGCAGCCATATCTTTGGAGTGGCTAATAGAGATATGATAAGGCGATTGTGCTAAGTAAGGTTTACCAAACTCGTCTTTTAAACATGCTCCTCGCATAGCTCTACCTGACATCTTGTGGAGTAGATAGCGCGTGGCAAGCCACTCTGTGCGTCGTCCTTCGCCTTTTATTTGTTCCACTTGTGCTAGTTCGGCAGGCGTTAATTGAAGTTGATGAAAAAAATACGAACTAGGTTCTTCAATGTGCCAAATACCAAGTTCCCCGCCTTGAGGTATATTTTTTTGTAAAAATAAGGACACTTTATTGTATTTTTTATTTTTTTTCCAAACAACATAATCACTTTTCTAGTTGCATCGTAATATGTACCGTTTACTAAACCATACGGCTCAAATCTTTAATTTTATCTTAAAAATGAAGAATTAACTTGCTAGCCTTATGTTAAAAACGTACTTTTGAGGTAATATTCTTATTTGCCCATAAAATATGTGAGTATGAAGCAAGCGTTACTTATTATTTCTTTTTTGTTTTTCCTAATTACTGCACATGGGCAATCATCATCAGCTTGGGCTAGTGGCAATGTAATAGCTCAAGATGGTATGTCAACCAAAACCGATTTGAAAATTTATCCTAACCCAGCCACTGATTACATTGAGTTCAATAATGTGGATGCGAGCGTGGGAGAAGTGATTGTTTACAATGTGGTAGGAAAGCTGATGATGAAATTGTCCGCATTTGAAGGAAAGAACCGCTATGACATCACAGAATTGCCCAAAGGGATGTATCTAATACAGATGCTCGACCCTAAGTCAAGTGTGATTACAACGAAGCGCATCAACAAAAGGTAGCAGGGAGATGGTCTAAAACTGTTTTATGTTTTCAGACCATCTCTATCCCTTTGTTAGAACTTGTTTAAAAATTCTCTTTAGGTGAAAATCAATAGTGTGTAGCTCTGACAATAGGAAGACAAACGAATTTAGCGGGCTAAATGACTAAGCCTTGCTGAAGTCAGTTTCATAAAATATTGGTTTTCAGTAATTAAAAATTTAAACATGCTCTTAGTAGTTGGTACTAGTGCTTACTGCTTCTATTACTTCGTGCTCTGCCAAATAACGTTCTGCTTCTAAGGCTGCCATACAACCTGTTCCAGCAGCAGTAACTGCTTGTCTAAATACTTTGTCTTGTGCATCTCCAGCGACAAAAACGCCCTCAATTCCTGTTTTAGTTGAATCGGGTTTCGTGATGATGTAACCTGATTCGTCCATATCTAACCAATCTTTGAATATGTCAGTATTGGGCTTATGACCAATAGCTACAAAAAAGCCTTTCACAGGAAGCACTGTTTCTACTCTAGTGATACTATTTAGTACCCTTACTCCTTCTACTTCATCTTTTCCCAGCACCTCAAGCGTTTCTGTGTTCCAATGAATTTCGATATTTGGTGTGCGTTTAACGCGGTCTTGCATTATTTTTGAAGCACGCATTTCATCTCTACGTACAATCATATGCACTTTTGGCGATAGCTTAGAAAGATACAACGCCTCTTCCGCTGCGGTGTCACCTGCGCCAACAATAGCAACATCTGTTCCTCTGAAAAAGAAACCATCACAAACAGCGCAAGCAGAAACACCTCTATTGGTTAATCGTCTTTCCGATTCTAAGCCAAGCCATTTTGCGCTAGCTCCTGTGGCGATAATAACAGTATCAGCATGAATAATGCTGCCGTCATCCGCCCAAGCTCTATGAACCGGACCTGTAAAGTCCACCTTTTCAATTAAGCTGTATCTTACCTGCGTTCCAAAACGCTCTGCTTGTTTTCTAAAGTCTTCCATCATTTGGGGACCTAAGACACCATCTGGATAACCAGGATAGTTTTCGACATCAGTAGTGGTAATGAGTTGTCCCCCAATTTCTTTTCCTGTGTAAAGCACGGGAAAGAGATTTGCTCTTGAAGCATAAATAGCTGCCGTGTAACCTGCTGGTCCTGAGCCTATGATGAGGCATTTCACACGTTCTACTTTTTTTGACATGATTGATAGATTGTTATTATTTTTTTTTAAACACCTTAATAATCCAATAGTTTGCTCAGTTATTATTGTTTAAACACATGGTTAATAATTTGCTTTTAGGCTTGCGGCGGCACTCTTGTCAATTCTATTCTACCCGGCATACATACACTAAAAGTAGTATTTCCTTCCCAAACACCACTAATAAAATTGTTTTTTATAATTAAATGCCCTTTTTTTATGCACCATTCTAAACTAGGTTCTATTTCATATTCTACTATTTTCGTTTCTTGAAATTTAAGGTACTCGCTATTATATATCTCCCCTTCAATTTCCATTTCAGCATACATGCTACCTAAACTTACATAAGAACGTCCTATCACTTTCGTACCGCGTTGTACTAAATATAACTCAAACTGGAATTTTGTTACCACTCCATACTCTGTTTTTATAATAGTACCTCGCCAGTAACCATTAAAGTTGTGTTGACTATAAAGCGAGGTAATCCCCAGAAGGCAAACAAAAAGACAAGTAATGGTTGTTTTCACGAAAAAACTTAATAGTTTTTTTAACGACCCATAAAAAAGTCTATGTCGCTTATTATGGTAAAATAAAAAATATTGGATAAAATTATAAACCTGTACTAAAAGATTAGTCTTTATATACTGAACAGTGGACATACGTTTAACTGTTTTATGGTATAAGATGAAAATTTATGGTATAAGATGAAAAAAAGTAGTAATGACAGATAACTCACTAAATCTTTTCTACTACTAACGATAACAACTAACCCTCAAGTTTGTCTGAAATCATACTTAATCTTGACTAAAACTAAGTATGATTTCATAAACTTTTCTTACGATGGTATGTTACGATGGCGTTCTGAAAAGGATGGCAAAAAATCATTTAGCTTACACAAGAGCATATGTCGAGATATGAGCGAGAAGGATAGAATAATAAAGTCGGGATTGATTGAGCAATATGTGCTCGGCTTACTTGACGAAAACGAAATTGCAGAGGTGGAAGGATACTTAAAGAGGTATCCTGAATTAAGAAAGCATAAAGAGGCCATAGAAGAAACTATGGAAGCGATTTTAGTGAATAATGGTATTCCTCTACCTGAAACCCCAAAAAGTGAATACGCCAATTCAACCCATAATGTACCAAAAAAAAGTGATGACACTTTGCAAAGTCAAAAAAGTAGTAGCCGATGGGTATTGGGTTTATCTTCAGGGCTTGTATTGCTTAGTGCTGCTATTGCCTTCTTGTCCTATCAAGGAAGAAGAGATACGGAAAAGAAATTAGTATCCCTAGAAGCACAGTATGAAGCATTGGAAACTTCGTGCAGAAAATTGCAAGTTTACAATGAGCGCGAAGAACGCGAGCGTCATTTCCTTAAAAATAGTCAACGAGTAGTCTTGAAAGGTACTGTACTTGCTCCTGATGCAATAGTTCTAGTTTATTGGAACAATCATGAAAAAGCAGCTTATTTAGATGCTTTAAATTTACCAGTAGCACCAGACAACAAAGAATATCAATTATGGGCAGATGTGGATGGAGAAATGATTAATATTGGAACTTTTGATGAAACAAAAAAGGAAGTACAATTAGTGAATTACATACCTCACGCTGAGACCTTGAACATTACTTTAGAACCTAAAGGCAATAACAGAATACCAACAGTATCGCAATTATATGTAAACGGTAAAGTTTAGAAAAACGCACCAATACCTAGCAAAGTACCCGCAAATATGGAATTTTTTGATTGTAAATTAGAAATGGCATAAGCTGTATTTAAACTTCCTTGAATAGATGGCTCTACAAAAAAGTAACATTGGTTTACTATGCCATATCTAACACCAGCACTCAATAAATAATTAATTTCCAATTTAGAAGCTAAAATATTAGTGTTCACCATAAATTCTAAACCTATTTGTTCCAACTGTAATAGATTATTGATAGGTAAAGCCACAGCATAATTAGTTATTGATATTTTATTTTGTATAAGATTAGGTGCTAAACCTATTTTAGCATAAGTAGTCCATTTTCTACTTTGTGGACTCAGCATTATTCTTGCATAAATTGGGAAACTCCAAGAAGACATTTTTTGATACAGCGATAGAGACATTGGAATATCAGTGCTTCCCAATAATATGCTATGTTTGGGTCTGAATAGTAGCATAGTACCATATATGTCATAATATAATGAAGGGATAACTTGTTGAATAGAATTTATGTAGCCTTCTAATGTCTCTTCTTCGTTGGCAATGTCATAAGCTACTTTCATGCCGTAATCCGTTACAAAAGAGCTACTTAAATGGTGAATACCCAAACCTAGAGATAGTCTATTATTTATTTTTCGTTCTATATTTGTACCAAAGCTATTGGCTTGAATAGATTTAGTTACAGTAAGGTCAATATTCTCTACTGTCGTGCTAAATGTAGTAGTTCCTAAATTTACGAATTTTCCTACCACCATCTCGGATAACCAATTGTGCTGTTTAACTTTTTTAGGTACAGTAGCAAAAAGAGGGGCATCAGACAAAGCATAGGTATCATTAAACAAAAGTGTATAATCCTTCTTCAAAGGCACTAACGATGCAAAGTTGATATTGGAGTGCTCTTGTAATTTTTTATTATCAATAAATGAAGCAATTATATTGTCATTATTTTGCTCAGCTATCGAACTTTCTACCTTGTTCGTTATTCCCTCTGTATTATTTTCCGACCCTATCTTTTGGTGATCATTATTTATGTGATGTACTTTATTTTGGCGAGTGATTTTTGAGCCACCTTGCACTTTCTTGACCGACTGCTCAACGCTATTCAATGATTTCATTTTCATCGAATCAATTTTATCCATTAAAAGTGATGCTTGCAAGAACTTTGTATCGTCAATATTATTTGCTTTATAAATACTAGAATCACAAAAAATAATATCTACACCATTAACTTCATCTTGTCCTGAGTGGTTAATATTTACATTAAATAATTCTCTTACTTGTAAAGTATTTTTTTTAAGAATATTAAATGCAATTAAATATATAATAAAACTGCTTATGATTAAAAAGCCAAAAAAAAACAGAAAAGGCAAGAATTTTCTATCCTTTTTATTTTTTATCTGCTCAAGGATTCGGTTATCTAAGTCACTGGAAGGCGTATTCCATAATGCTGGCATTGAGGGCATTCCATTGAATTTTTCCCAAAAAATCTCCTCTAGTCTATCTTTATGCTCCTTTTGGTTCATACCCAGTTCGTAATTGTGTGTAAATGTTTTTTACTTGTTTTCGCAATATAGCTTTAGCCTTAAACAACTGAGATTTAGAAGTATTAACCGATATATTTAATGTTGTTGCGATTTCCTGATGCGTAAAACCCTCTATTACATACATATTAAAAACAATTCGATAACCTGTTGGAAGTTGACTAATTAAAAAGGTTAATTCTTGGACACTTAACTCAGAAAATATTTCATCGTCACTCACCGTATGCAAATCATGGGCAACGTCTATGTCCATCATGTAGAACATCTTCGTATTTGAGCGTAAATGCTGCAATGCAGTATTGACAAAAATTTTGCTCATCCATGACTTCAACTTTCCCTTGCTTTCATCGTACTGTTGTAAATCTCGAAAAACTTTTATAAATCCCTCTTGTAGAATATCTTCTGCGTCTTGCTGCGTAGGCATATACCTGATACATAGCACAAACATATCCTGCTTGAACTGATTGTACAAGAGTTGCTGATAGGAAGATTTTCCCTTTAAACAGCCTTTTACAAGTTGACTATCTAGCAAAATCATCTGATTTTATAGGTTTGTATGTGCAGATATCTGCCAAAGAGTTGCCTATACTTAACAGTTTTTTTTGCTAGCTGTTCTAACATTAACTTTTTAGCTCTTTCTCAACACATAAACTACCTCTGGAAATAACATAATGATAATCAAAAAAATAAGTTGAATAATAATAAATGGTACAATTCCTTTATATAAATGTTTCGTCGTAACACTAGGTGGAGCAACCCCTTTTAAATAAAAAAGTGAAAAACCAAACGGCGGTGATAAAAAAGAAGTTTGTAAATTAATGGCTAATAAAATACCAACCCAAACTAAATCCATATTATATCGCACAAAAATAGGGGCAACAATGGGAACGATAATGAAAATAATCTCTATAAAATCAATGAAAAAACCAGCAATAAAAACGATAATCATTACTAATATCAAAAACGAAATAGGAGAGAGATTAGCATTTTCAATTAAGTCAATCAAGTAAGTATCCCCACCTAATCCTCTGAATACCAATGAAAAAGTAGTTGCTCCGAGTAGTATCCAAAAAACCATACTGGTAAGGTGGGTTGTTTCTCGCATCACCTGTTTCAGGATAGTCAAATTAAATTTCCCTTGTACAATAGTCAATAAAGTTGCACCTAATGCACCTACGGCAGCAGCTTCAGTAGGTGAAGCTATACCAGAAAAAATAGACCCAAGAACAGCAATAATTAAAAATAATGGTAATATAAAAACTTTGATTACCTTCCCAATAAAATTATGACTCCTAAACGCCTGAATCTCAGCGTAAGGAATACTTGGTGCATCATTAGGTCGGAGGTAAGCAAAAATTAAAATATAGAAAATATAACAAACCACTAAGAGCAAACCGGGCAAAAGCGCAGCTCGAAATAAGTCACCTACAGAAACATTAAGCACGCTTCCAAGCAGCACTAAAACGACAGAGGGTGGAATAATCTGACCTAATGTTCCTGATGCAGCGATTGTGCCTGTTGCCAACTCAGGTTGATAGCCTCTTTTCAGCATAGTCGGTAAACTAATTAATCCCATAGTAATTACAGTAGCTCCCACAATACCTGTTGATGCAGCTAACATTGCGCCTACTATTACAACGGAAATAGCCAAACCTCCTTTAAGTTGACCAAACAACATTGCCATAGTTTCAAGTAAACTTTCTGCAAGCCCCGATTTCTCTAGCATAATTCCCATAAAAACAAATAATGGTACGGACAACAACACATAATTATTGACTACTCCCATTATACGATTCGGCAAGGCGGAAAGTGCTGCAGGTTCTAAAAAGCAAATAGCATATAATATAGCTAATCCACCCAAAGTAAAAGCAACAGGATAACCATAAAGAATCAATAGAAAAATACTGATAAAAAGTATAATTGCTAATATTTCCATTATTTATGCTTGCTTAATGTAATAATATTACGAAAAATAATAGATATGCCTTGCATTAAAAGTAAGATAAATCCAAAAACTATAATAAATTTAAGTAGGTAAAGCGCAGGCAAGCCACCTGGATCAGAAGAACTTTCACGAATTGTATAAGATAAATAAGCATACTTTGTGCTGTAAACAATAGCAACAATACACCAAGGGATGAGCAGTAAAAGTGAACCTAGTAAATTTATCCAAGCCTTTTCTCGTTCAGAAAAATTAGTATAATATAAATCAACTCTTACATGGCGATTGTGTTTAAAAGCATAACCACCACCTAACAAAAATATAATAGCAAATATGTGCCATTCTAATTCAATAATCCATGCCGCAGTTGTTTTAAAAAAATAGCGAAACACAACATCAGTACAAATCAAAATAACTAGAATTGCGGTTAACCAAGCAGTAGCATTTCCTATTTTTTCATTAATCCAATCTATAATATTGGCAAAGTATATGAGAATAGGCATACAATAATTATGATTGCGTTATTAGTTGTAGAATACAAAGTCATCAAATTTACTAATAAAAAAATACTTCATCCATAAATACCCAACCTTTTCTCTCTTTTTTATACCTAGAGTGCCAAGTAGGAATCTGTTGAATAGGCATAGCCACTATTTTATAGTATCTAAATGATATGGGGTTTACTTTAACCGATACAGAAACTACCTCATTGGGTTCATAAGATTTGGGTTGTTCTGGCATAGCAAAACCTACTTTCTTTAAGTCATCAGGGGTGTTCCCTGCCCAAATTTCAAATCGGCTAGGTGGAAAAATTTCTGCCTGAGTAACCTTTGCAAAACTTCCCACTACTTCATAAATTATGGGCGGCTGCAAACCAAAATCAAAAAGTGCCTCTAAATTTTCACTTTGATACCCTAACCAATCTCTTCCTGAGTAATTATTAGGATTTCCTTTTCTACAATCTATTAATGTTTGCGCGCCATTCCCTCGATACCTCTTGTTACTGTTAGTCAATAAAGTTACAGAATCAGGCAAAAATCCTTTAGGGAAAAATAAAAAAGACGCTACATCACTACTCAGCCAGCCCGTTTTATACGTTTTTGCTTTTACGAGTGTAATTTTATTGAGTTCAATAGGAGTCTTGTATGTCGTACTTAAACTATCTGGTGTTGTTCCATCTGTGGTATAATGAATAATTGCATTTTGTATTTTATTTTCCAATATTATTTTTTCATTTTTAGCTAATACCGTAGATTTATTTTTTAAAATTGGCGCGCTTAATTTTAATTGCTCTGATTCATCGGGAATAAAACCCAATTCAAAAGCCACTTGAGGCATTTGCTGCTTTAATTGAGCAATTTCTTTTTCTGTTATTGAGATATTCCATAAATATACTTTTTTCAATGCTACAAAATCTTTTAATACTTGAAGCGATGAAGGCGAAATGTGCGTGTTAGAAAGTGCTATTTCTTCAAGTTGCTTGCAAGACTTGAGCAAAGCGAGGTTTTTACCCGTTATATCAGTGCCATTCAAAAAGAGCTTTTCTATATTAGAAAATTGAGCAATAAATGGCAAATCTTTATCTGTTATTGGTAGATTAGATAAATTTAAAGTGACCAGTTGCTCTTTCACACTTTCTAGTTCTCTCAAAAAACTAGGTTCATAAGCCTCCCGAATAAAAATAGTAGCTTCCAATGCTGGCAAGTCTTTAGCAACAGATTTTACTGTTCTAAATGGTGTATTTAATTGTTCAATAACGGATAATGGAACAGCAGCAAATGGATATATTTTTTGAGTATTAGCTGCCGCATTTAATGATATATGATTTATCAAAATCGCCAAATGACTAGAAGGTAATATATCCGCTACTTTTTGTTGTGTATTTGCGCCTTGTGCTATCCATTCACTTATTATTTGTATTTCTTGTGCGGTCAACTGCGATTTCCCTTTGGGTGGCATATGTTCTTTATGCTGCAAAGGCAAATTTAACCGCTGCATAATTTGGCTGCTATCTGTGTTTCCCGCTTGCCAAATAGCACCATGTTTACCCCCTTTCATTAAATCCTCCAAAGAAGTCATTATTAATTCTCCTTTTGATTTATTTTTATTGTGGCAAGCATAGCATTTTTCTTTTAAAATAGGTTCAATAGCTACTTCAAAAACAGGCATTTCAGAGGTAATCACCTTTTCCTTGACTAATTCTTTTTTTATAAAAGGCTCTAGTAAATAATTCTCTCCATGCGTTATGCTTCCGCCTAAATGACCCGCCATCATCACTAAGGCTAAATTAATCAAGAGTAAAGCGTTAAAAACATTTTGCCGATTGGGAAAAGCATTATGCCATAACAATAATCCATAAGCTAAAAAACTAACGCCTGAACCTGTCCACTTATGCCATTGAATAGTTGCTGCATTATAATCGCCTTCTTGAACCAAAAACAAGCCCATTAAAGCAGCTAATACCGCTGAAAAAGCAAAGCAATGAAGTGAAAAAGATTGAATTTTAAGATAAGTATTTACAGGAATTTCATTGCGAATAATCAAAAATAAAACTAATAGCACAATAAATCCAATCGGTAGATGCAACCACAGAGGGTGCATCCTGCCTACGACTTGTAAAGTTGTGGGTAGCTTTAAGTAAGACTCAAAAAACAATAATAATAACAACAAT
Source organism: uncultured Saprospiraceae bacterium (assembly GCA_937944245.1). GTDB lineage: Bacteria > Bacteroidota > Bacteroidia > Chitinophagales > Saprospiraceae > JAAUTG01. The sequence goes on from CALDYY010000003.1 coordinate 38,797, forward strand.
ATTTGCAATACAAAAACACTGTGACTTAGTAAATTGATTATAATTTTATAACGATTCATTCCATCTTTCTTTTTAAGTCCATTATAAAATTTACTAAGCTATGATGTCTTTTACTACATTGCCTGCTACATCTGTCAAACGATAGCGACGACCTAAGTGCTTGTAAGTCAGCTTTTCGTGGTCTAAACCCATAAGATTTAATACAGTAGCATGGAAATCGTGAATATGTACTGGATTTTCAATAATGTTGTAGCCTAATTCATCTGTTTCACCATAAACAATACCAGGTTTTATACCTCCACCAGCCATCCAAATAGAATAGCAGCGTGGATGGTGGTCGCGTCCATAATTTTCAGGCGAAATATTGCCTTGACCGTAATTTGTTCTGCCAAATTCTCCCCCCCAGATAACCAAAGTTTCATCTAGTAAGCCTCGTTGTTTTAAATCCATAACCAAAGCAGCCGAAGCTCTATCCACATCTTCTGCTTGCAACGCCATTTCTTTTGTCAAGTTGCCATGCTGATCCCAACCTTGATGGTATAACTGTACAAATCGAACACCTGATTCAGATAACTTTCTAGCAAGTAGGCAATTAGCCGCATATGTTCCTGGCACTAAACAGTCCGCACCATACATTTTTATAATGCTTTCTGATTCTTTGCTCGTATCCGTTAATTCAGGCACTGCCGTTTGCATTCGATATGCCATTTCGTATTGTTGTATTTTGGTATATATTTCTGGGTCGCCAAATTCCTGATAGCTATTTTCATTGAGTGCCGCCAAGTGGTCAAGCATTTTTCTACGACCTTCACGAGTTATTCCATCTGGATTATTCAAGTAAAGCACAGGATCTTCACTAGCACTAAATTGCACGCCTTGATGGTTGCTGTCTAAAAATCCATTTGTCCATAATTTAGAATAAACGCCCTGCCCATTACCTCGACCTCTGGAAAGCAGTACACAAAAATTGGGTAAATTTTTATTTTCACTTCCTAAACCATAACTCAACCATGCGCCCATACTAGGTCGGTTGCCCTGTTGTGCGCCTGTTTGCAAAAAAGTTAAAGCGGGGTCGTGGTTAATAGCTTCTGTGTGCATCGTTTTTATAATGCAAATATCATCTGCTATCTTAGCGATGTTAGGAAATATTTCGCTAATCCATGCGCCCGATTTACCATATTGTTTAAACTCAAAATTTGAACCTACAAGTGGAAACTGGCTTTGTTTAGAAGTCATCCCTGTCAAGCGTTGCCCCTGCCGAATAGATTCTGGCAAGTCCTGACCATACATTTCTTTAAGTTTGGGTTTATAATCAAAACTTTCTAATTGAGAAGGCGCACCATTTTGAAAAAGATAAATAATGCGTTTTGCTTTTGGAGCAAAATGAGGTAGCCCGAGCGGTAAGTCAAAAGTATCGTCTGCTACGTTTCTAAATAAATCAGGCATCAGTAAAGAGCCTAAAGCCACTGTACCTAAACCTAAACTCAATTTTCCTAAAAAGTATCTACGATTAATATGTAAACGCTGTTTTAAAAATTCATTGGTCATATTCGTTCTATTTTCATAAAATGATTATAAAAATTGACTAACGCTATCTATAATATTATTAATAAAAATAAATCAGGTTTTCATAATAGCTTCTTCCATATTATAAATAGTATGAATAATTTGCATTAAAGCAGCTACTGATTCAAATTCTGCTATTTTAGCATTAGGGTACTCCCCCACTGCCAATAATTTTTTGGCTGATTCTTTATTTTTTCTGAAATAATTTTCCTCTTCTGTAAAGTAGGCTAATAATAACTTTTTTTCTTTTTCAGTGATGGGGCGACAAATAATTCTTGCAAAAGCCTCTGTTATTTTTTCTTCTATTGCATTAGGCATTAGCATTAATCGCTCTGCCAACACTCTTGCTGCTTCCAATACATGAGGGTCGTTAAGCATCACAAGTGCTTGCAAGGGCGTGCTCGTATTCGACCGTCTCACTTCGCATTGATCTCGATTGGAGGCATCAAACATCAACATCACAGGCGGTGGCACAGTGCGCTTGATGAACACATACATTCCTCTACGATAAAGGTCGTTACCTTTGTCTTGAACATACTCTGATAGCACACCACGCCCAGAGGTAGCACTTTCCCAAATGCCATCGGGCTGGTACGTTTTTACGCTCGGACCACCAATTTCAGGATTTAATAAGCCACTACTTGCCAACACATGGTCTCTAATGAGTTCTGCTGAGAGCCGCAATCTCGGTGAATGCGATAGATATTTATTCTCAGGGTCTTTTGCTAGTTGCGCCTTGTTTACTTTAGCCGACTGCTGATAAGTAGCCGACATCACTATTTGCTTTATCAATCGCTTAATGTCCCAGCCATATTGTTGGAAATCAAGGGCTAACCAATCTAATAATTCTGGATGACTAGGCAATTCCCCTTGCATTCCAAAGTCGCCTGTTGTTTTAACTAAACCTTTACCGAAAAATTCTTGCCATAATCTATTTACAAAAACCCTTGCCGTTAGAGGATTCTGCTCATCCAAAAGCCACTTGGCGAGTCCTAGACGATTGGATTCAAATTGAGTAGTGTCAAAAGCTAAAATTGATTTAGGTAAACCCCAAATGACAGTATCCGTAGGCGCATCATAGTTACCTCTATGCAACACTCGCGTAGGACGTAAACCAATGCTATCCTGCATTACCATTACTTCAACCGTGTCCTTTACGTGCCTTTTGTTGATAAACTGCAAAGTCTGGGTTATTTCTTCCTTACTGATTTTTATTTTGGGTGGGTCTGCCAAAGATGCCAAACTAATGTCTCCTACCAGTCCTTTTTCTGGAACTTGATTAAAAAAAGCAAAGGTACTGTAATAATCCTGTTGCGAAATAGGATCGTATTTATGGTCATGGCATTTAGCGCACTCAAAAGTCAATGCCAAGAAGGCTTTACCAAAAGTATTGGTTCGGTCAGTTACATATTCGATGCGATACTCTTCATCAATTATACCACCTTCTTGCGTAATTTTATGATTTCTGTTAAAGCCCGTTGCCAAAATAGATTCTTTCGTTTTGTTGGGCAGTAAATCACCAGCTAATTGCCAAGTCAGGAATTTATCGTAAGGATAATTCTGGTTGAAAGCATGAATGACCCAATCGCGCCAGGGCCACATAGTTCTCAAACCATCGTCTTGATAACCATGAGAATCTGCATATCGAGCCACATCAAGCCAATGAATTGCCATTTTTTCTCCAAAATGTGGACTAGCTAATAGCTCGTCCACTATTTTTTCGTAAGCCTTTTCGCTATTGTCCGCCAGAAATGCAGTTTGCTGCTCCAAAGTTGGCGGTAGCCCTAACAAATCAAAAGAAAGTCGTTTGAGCAAATAACTTTTCTCTGCCTCTGGGTTAGGCTTTAACTTTTGCGTTTCCAATTTTGCTAAAATGAAATAATCTATCTCATTTTTTACCCATTTTTTCAATTTTACCTTCGGTAATTCAACTGTTTGCAAAGGAGTGAACGCCCAATGTGGCTTGTATTTTGCACCTTGCTCTATCCATTTGCCAATAAGTGCAATCTCATCTGGTGTTAAACGCAAATTAGCATCAGGTGGTGGCATTAGTATCGTTTCATCCTTACTATTGATACGTTGCCAAACTTCAGATTTCAAGAGTTGATAAGGCACAATAGCATGGCGATTAGGATGCTCTTTCAAGGTGGCATAAGCACCTTCGGGCGTATCCAAGCGCAAATTAGCTTCCCTTTGCGCAGCATCTGGACCATGACAAACAAAACATTTATCAGATAAAATAGGGCGAATATGAAAGTTGTAATCCACTGCTTGCGCAGACTGGCTTACTCGATAAGTAGGTAAGAAATCTTTCCATAAAAACATACTTATCGCCAATAGCAATATTATTGCTACTATCCACCGTGTAGTTCTATTCATTTTCCGTTTTATTTCGATGACCGAATTTACTATTGTTGGGCAACCAATGTTAATTGAGATGAAATATACGGCGAGTAAATGAATTTTCCAATTTTCTTTAAGCTATTCAGTTAAAAAAGAATACAAATTAATATTAGTGAACAAACGTAACAAAATCTCTACATTCGTTTAAAAAGAAATTCCTTAAGTTTTTTGGAATGCTTGCTAAGAATATGGTACTTCGCTACGGAATAAAAACAAAATTAAATGAAGTA
>CALDYY010000004.1 GCA_937944245.1 uncultured Saprospiraceae bacterium
GAATTTAATAATAAAAAAATAATACTCATTAAGCTAATAAATCAACTTGCGCTTGATTTACTACCTAGTGTTTAGATGTTTCAGAGAGTACCCATAAATTTTGGTGAGAATTTAAAAAAGAATTGATTGACACACTAAACTGCTATTTATTCACCTTTTCCTAAAAAGAGTATTAACTTCGTCTTATAATTGGAAACTTATGTACCAAGTAATCATATTTATTGGATTATCCTTACTGTTGTTCAGTCCTATATTTGCTCAACAAACTGAAATAAAAACCATTGAGGTGAATGGCAAAAAAATAAGTATTACTGTTCCCAAGCGAGATACCATTTACCCTTACAATATTCCTTTAATTAATCTACAAGGTGATACGATACTTTCTAAAAAAGTATTGCTTAAAAACGATCGTCCTACCGTTCTGATATTCTGGCTAACCACTTGTGTACCTTGCCGATATGAGTTAGATGCTATCACAAAAAAATATGCACAATGGAAGGAAGAAACCAATTTTAATCTCTACGCTATTTCTTTAGATTTTGATGACTATCAACCCGATTTCTATAAACGTGCTAAAGATTTCCCTTTTGATGCTTTCATAGATTATGAGAGACAGTTTATGAATATCATGCCGGGTGGGTTAAATGGCACACCACAAACTTTTATTATTGATGCTGAAGGCAACGTCGCCTATCACAAACGACGTTACCGAATGGGAGATGAAGATAGCTTATTTGAGGAAATTTTGATTTTAAATCTGGAGAATAAAAAATAGAAATATAGCTACTTTATTTTTTATAACAAATGATTTTAAAGTCATTTAATTCCTCTACAAGTTTATAATAAATCACTCAATAATTTCCAAAACAGTGCTAAACGCTACATATTGACTGCCAAACTGCCGAGCATGCAGTGTTTTCATAAACCCTAGATGTTCTTTCTGGAAAGTTTGGAAGGTTGGCATATCTGGCACAAGATATTGGACAGCATAGGTAACGCCGTCATTTTCTTCTACACCAATGAGTTTACAAACTCTATGTCCTAAAAAATTACCCACTTGTACCACTCTTGGAATGTGCGTACTGCGCATCCAGTGCATCCAATCTTCTTCGATAGCATAGTCAATTTTATAAGTTACATTATACAAATACATAATTGTCAGAAGTTATCATTATTATAATTAGAAGTTAAAAAATAACCACTTAAAATTAGTTGAGTCAATTATACTTTAACATCTATTCTTTTTTACGAAAACCCAAAATCAAATCATTGTGTTTACTCCGTAGCAAACTGAAGCCAACAAAGTAACAACAAATTCACATATGAGTCAAAATAAAGTTAATTTCCGTCTCCTTAATCGTGTTTTAGCAGAGGCTAGCCCCTATCGCTTGCTGTTTGCAGGGGCAACCATATTAGCATTAGCGATTGCTCCTGTCTCCACACTTCGCCCCTTTCTTATACAAAAAATGGTGGACGATTATGTCTTCACTAACGACCTGAAAGGCTTATATTACTTGGCTTGGATAGTAGTAGGGGTACTCCTGCTCGAATCTTTGTTGCGCTATTTGTTTATGCTCTCCACCAGTTTGCTGGGGCAGAATGTGATTCGCGATATGCGCACTAAGATTTTTCAAAAAATTCTTAGCTTTAAATTAGCCTATTTTGACCGCACCCCGATTGGTAGTGCCACCACTCGAACCATCAACGATATTGAAAAGGTGAAAGATGTATTCACAGAAGGTATTATCATCATTATTGCCGATTTATTGACACTGCTAGCAGTGCTAGCTATGATGTTTTATACCAGTTGGCAACTTACTTTAGTTGTGCTAACCACTTTTCCATTGCTCATTTATGCCACTTATCTATTCAAAGAAAAAGTCCAAATATCCTTTCAGCAAGTGCGTACAGAAATTACGAAAATGAATGCTTTTTTGCAGGAACAAATTAGTGGAATGCGTACTGTTCAAATTTTTAATGCTGAACAAGATGAACTGCAAAAGTTCAAAACCATCAATCGCTCCTACACCAAAGCTAATTTAGATGCTATCTTTTACTATGCTGTTTTCTTCCCAGTTGTTGAAATTATTGGTGCAGCCGCACTAGGGCTTTTAGTTTGGTTCGGCACTCGACAAGCCCTGAACGAACAAATTACATTAGGTGTACTCATTGCTTTTCCAATTTATCTTTCTATGCTTACACGCCCTATGCGCATCCTAGCAGATAAATTCAATACCCTTCAAATGGGCTTAGTTGCAGCGCAACGAGTTTTCGACGTACTTGATTTAAATCAGCACATCGAAAATAATGGAATGTTAAAGCCTACGCAATTTGATGGAAAAGTAGAGTTCAAAAATGTTTCTTTTGCTTACACCAACGAAGATTGGGTACTCAAAAATGTAACTTTCGATATTCAACCTGGTGAAACACTTGCTATTGTGGGTAGTACAGGGTCGGGGAAAACAACAATCATCAGTTTACTAAATCGCTTCTACGACATTCAAAAAGGCGAAATCCGAGTGGATGGACAAAACATAAAAGACTATAACCTATCCGCTTATCGCAATAAAGTCGCGATTGTTCTTCAGGACGTATTCCTATTTTCAGGTTCAGTAATGGAAAATATCACGCTTCGCAATAATGAAATTAAGGAAGAACAAGTCATAGAAGCTGCTAAAATGATTGGTGCACATGAGTTCATCATGAAATTGCCAAATGGCTACGATTATCAAGTTATGGAACGTGGTGCTACCCTTTCTATGGGGCAACGCCAGTTGATTTCCTTTGTGCGTGCCTTGGTTTTCAACCCTGATATTTTGATTCTGGATGAAGCCACCTCTTCTATTGACCCTGAATCAGAAGCAGTTATTCAGTATGCCATAGAGCAACTTGTTGCTAAACGCACGTCCATCATTATTGCACACCGACTTTCTACCATACGCCATGCCAATCGAATTTTAGTGCTAGATAAAGGCGAAGTCAAGGAAATTGGTTCACATGAAGCATTACTGCAAAACGAAGACGGACACTACGCGAAGTTATACGAAATGCAATTTCTAGGTTTGGCTGGTAAAAAACCAGTTTCAGCAGAAGCGTTGTAAAACAGTGCTCCTTCAAATACTAAACTTTCTCAATTTTCGTCTTTAATTTTACAAAATATTATTCTGATAATAATTAAAATTTATAGTATTATGATTAAAAAAATTCCTATTTTTTTGCTTATTGCAATATTATTGACTGCTTGCCTCAAAGACGCTGTAACTTTTGAACAGCAACTAGAAATGGACATCAAAAAGATAAAAGACTACCTCAAAGCTAATAATTTAACTGCTCAAGAGTCTAACTCTGGCTTGCATTATATTATCGAAGAAGAAGGGGATGGCGACAGTCCAACACTGGATTTAGAAATTGTGGTCAACTACAAAGGCTACCTTTTGGACGGTACTGTTTTTGACCAAACCGCTGCTGGACAGTCCGTAACTTTTAGATTAGATGGCGTCATTGCTGGCTGGCAAGAAGGTTTACAATACTTCAAAAAAGGAGGAAAAGGTAAATTATTTTTACCCTCCTATTTGGGTTACGGTCCTACACAAGTAGGAAGCATTCCACCAAATTCTGTGCTTGCATTTGACGTAACGCTACTTGATGTGCTCACAGAAGAGCGTCGCAAGGAATTAGACAAAGAAAAAATTCAAAACTACTTAAAAACCAAAAACTTAATAGCTGATTCTACTGCATCGGGTTTGTATTATATTATTGAAGAACAAGGAGAAGGAGGTTCGCCTACTCTAACCTCTAACGTTAGTGTTAGATATAAAGGTTACCTACTCAATGGTGCTATTTTTGACCAAACGCAAGGTACTCAAACCGTAAGTTTTAACTTAAACAACGTCATCAAAGGATGGCAAGAAGGATTACAACTGTTTCAAAAAGGAGGAAAAGGTACGCTCTTCATTCCAGCTCATCTGGGCTATGGGGCAAGCAGAGTAAGTACAATACCGCCCTACTCCGTATTAATTTTTGATGTAGAATTGGTAAATTTCTAACCCTCAATGGTATTTGTTAAAAATCATTTCATTCGGAATAATTTGGTACTATTCGCTAGATTACCCTTCCGTGTTTTATGGTTAACTGAACAAAAAACAAAAAAACTAATCCTTCAATGATGAATTTTGTACACATTGATATTATTGCTAAAGCACTAAATATTTCTCCGAAGCAAGTAGAGAATACCATTCATCTATTTGCCGAAGGTGCAACTATTCCCTTTATTGCGCGATACCGAAAAGAAGCTACTAATGGTTTGGATGAAGTGCAAATTGCAGCCATTCAAAAGGAACAAAAGCGATTAGAAGAAGTAGATAAACGACGAGAAAGCATACTCAAATCCATTGAAGAACAGGGTAAACTGACCGAAACACTCAAACAAAAAATTGAGGCAAGTTGGGAAATGACGGAACTAGAAGACCTATACTTACCTTACAAAAGAAAACGAAAAACCCGTGCCTCTGTGGCAAAAGAACGAGGACTAGAGCCACTTGCCCAAGTTATTATGGAACAAAAATCGCATTTGATTGAATCGTTGGCAGAAAAATATATCAATCAAGAAGTGCCAACCATAGAGGATGCTTTGCAAGGTGCTAGAGATATTATTGCCGAAGTGGTGAACGAAGACCAACAAGCGCGCAATAGTGTACGCCAAGTGTTCAAACGTGCAGCAATGGTAAAAACTAAGGTAGCCAGAGGAAAAGAGGAAGAAGGCAAGCAATACCAAGATTATTTTGAATTTGAAGAAAGTTTACAGAAAATTCCTTCACATCGCCTATTAGCTATTTTGCGAGCAGAGGCACAAGGCATCCTAAGAGTAACCGTAGAGCCGGAAGTAGAACAAGCCATTTATAAATTAGAACGCCAATTTATAAAAGGTTATGGCAAAGCAGCAGACCAAGTAAAAATGGCGATTGAGGATAGTTACAAAAGATTATTAGCTCCCTCCATCGAAACAGAATTTCGCAATATTGCCAAAGAAAAAGCAGATACAGAAGCTATCGAAGTGTTTTCTAGCAATTTGAAACAACTTTTGTTGACTCCGCCACTCGGTCAAAAACGGGTATTAGCCATTGACCCTGGCTATCGAACAGGATGCAAAGTTACCTGTTTGAACGAAAACGGCGATTTGTTGCACCATACAGCAATTTACCCACATCCACCACAAAATCAACAAAATGAAGCGACAAAAACACTTCAACATTTAGTACAAAAATTTGGTATTCAAGCAATCGCCATTGGTAATGGCACAGCTAGTCGAGAAACCGTTTCGTTTTGCCAAAGCATTCATTTTGAAATGCCCGTAGTCGTTTTTACAGTAAATGAGGCAGGTGCTTCCATCTACTCTGCTTCTGATATTGCCAGAGAAGAATTTCCCGATCAAGATGTTACAGTGCGTGGCGCAGTATCTATTGGTCGGCGGCTGATGGATCCATTAGCAGAATTGGTTAAAATTGATCCAAAATCTATTGGTGTTGGTCAGTACCAACATGATGTTAACCAAACAAAATTAAAGGAAAATCTAGACAGAACAGTAGAAAGTTGCGTTAATTCAGTTGGTATCAATATTAATACAGCCAGTAAACATTTATTAACTTATGTCTCAGGACTAGGTCCAACTTTAGCGAACAATATTGTGCAATACCGCTCTGAAATAGGCACATTTCAATCGAGAGCTGAACTCAAAAAAGTGCCGCGCATGGGCGCAAAGGCATTTGAGCAATCTGCTGGTTTCTTGCGCATTCGCTCGCCCAAAAACCCATTGGATAATACCGCAGTACATCCAGAAAGCTATCCCATAGTTGCGCAAATGGCAAGGGATTTAGGCGTTTCCATTAAAGACTTAATTGACAAATCTGAATTACGTGCTAAAATTGATTTAAAGCGATACATAAACGAACATATTGGTTTACCTACGCTACAAGACATCATGCAGGAATTAGCTAAACCAGGACTTGATCCACGAGGAGAAGCCAAAACCTTTGAGTTTGACGCTTCCATTCGCACCATTGAAGATGTGCAGGAAGGTATGGTTCTCCCCGGCATCATTACAAATATTACCAAATTTGGCGCATTTGTGGACATCGGTATCAAAGAGAGCTGTTTGGTGCATGTATCCCAACTTTCAAACACTTTTGTAACGAATCCAGCCGATGTGGTGAAACTAAATCAAGAAGTTCAAGTTAGAGTGATTAGTGTTGATATTCAACGAGGTAGAATTTCACTTTCTATGAAGGAAATGTAAGTTTATTTAAAATAAAAATGCAATATGTTGTTAAAGTTTTACCATTTTATGATTTGAATAATTAACTTTGCGTCATTGTTTTCATGTACGCTCTGCCCAAGCAAAATGACAAAGGCATTTACGAACACTAGCACACGACAAACACTTGAGCCATGCTTACAAATTTACTGCATTTAAGAGCATACGAATTAGCAATTTCTTTGCTTTGTGTAATACTTACTACATTGTGTATTTATACTCCTGAATATCTACCCATTCGATGGGGTGCTAATTATGCACCACAACTTATGTTGGGTTATTTTGCTTTAGGATTAATTCTATTTGCTTGTAATAGACCTAAACCTTCTTTTGTTAGCTTTGCTTGTGCAGCAATGCTTTGCATCTTTTTAAAAGATGCTTCACACAAAGAAATAAAATACGCTCCTCAAACTAATAAGCCTAGTATTAGCATAGCTCATTTTAACCTAGCAAACAGTGAAAGTGATTATGAAATCATGCTACAAGCTGCGCTAAAAACAGAAGCTGATTTATTTTCTTTCCAAGAATTAACTTTAGACTGGGAAGACTTCTTAACGAATGAATTAACTAGTCAATATCCTTATCAGATTCTCATTCCTGATCTCGGCTTGAATGGTTTAGCCATCTATTCAAAATATCCAATAGAAGATCATTATATTTTTGACTACGAGGATTCGCCTAATGTAGTTGGTAAAGTTCGACTCTCTAATAATGATTATTTCTATTTCATTAATGCTCATACTGTTCCGGCTTTAGACGAGAACAGTTTTGCTAAGATGAAAGCTCATCTAAAAAGAGTTGAGCAAGAGTGTCAAATGATTGAAGCACCATTAATCGTTTTTGGAGATTACCACTCTGTTGGTTGGTCTCAAGAAATGAGAGCATTCAAAACCAATACCTTACTTAACGACAGCAGAAAAGCCTTCACGCCAAGTTATCCAAAGGGGAATATTGATTTTCTTGAAGTTCCCGTAGATCACATTTTCTATTCTGACCACTTTAAGTGTACTCAGTTTACTGCACTCAATGGGTTAACAACACCACATTTGGGCATTGTTGGAAAGTACGAACTAATGAATAATGGTAAGCGACCAATTTACAACGCCGCAAGTTTGTTCTTTAGCAATGTACCTCAATAAGCGAGTCAAAAGTTTTAAATATGCCTTTAAAGGGATAATTATATTGTTTTCAACACAGCCAAATGCCAAAATTCATATCTGCATAGCAGCTATTACTGTTGCTCTAGCGTTTTCATTTCAATTTTCATTGCTCAAATGGGCAATCCTAACTTTGACCATTACATTAGTTTTAGCAGCAGAAGCCATCAATACCGCTATCGAATTTTTAACCGATTTAGTTTCTCCTGACTATCATCCTCTAGCAGGCAAAGCTAAAGATGTAGCCGCTGCTGCTGTTTTAATTACTGCAATAGGTGCAGTAGTAATAGGATTTTGTTTATTCCTACCACCACTACTAGAATGGGTCAAGCAGTTCTAAAATAGATAAATTTCTTTCAACACTTAGAGTTTATCCTCCTCCAACTCTAGTACAATAACGCCTAAAGGCGGAAGCACTAGCTCTAATGAATAAGGTCTAAAATGCCAAGGTTTATCTGTTGTTGTTACTGTTGGTGGATTGGATACGCCACTGCCTCCATATTTACGGTCATCGCTATTAAGGGTTTGTCGCCAAGTGCCTTTAATGGGAGAACCCACTCGATAATGACTATGCGGTCGAGGTGTAAAATTACAAACCACTATCTGTGGTTTTGAGCCTGACTCACCTTTTCGGATATAAGACAAAATACTATTCTGCGCATCATTGATTTCTAACCATTCAAAACCATCTGCTAAAAATTGTTTTTCGTAAAGGGCTGGTGTACTTTTATAGTAATGGTTCAAATCCTTTACCCAATTTTTAACCCCCTGATGAATAGGAAAATCCAATAATCCCCACTCTAAACCTTTTTCATGACTCCACTCAGAAGTTTGCCCAAATTCTCCACCCATGAAAAGCAATTTTGTTCCTGGATGGGTAAACATGTAACCAAAAAGTAATCTTAAATTAGCAAAACGTTGCCACTCATCGCCTGGCATCTTCTGTACAAGTGATTTTTTGCCATACACGACTTCATCGTGCGAAAGCGGTAGCATAAAGTTTTCAGTGAAAGCGTACACTAGGCTAAATGTTACCTCATTATGGTGATATTTTCTATAAATAGGGTCTTTTCTCATAAATTCCAAAGTATCGTGCATCCAGCCCATCATCCATTTCTGCCCAAAACCAAGTCCACCTACATAAGTTGGTCTGGAAACTCCTGTCCAAGAAGTAGATTCCTCTGCAATTGTAATGGCATCAGGACATTCCTTATATACCGTTTCGTTAAACTCTTTTAGGAAAGAAGTTGCCTCTAAATTTTCACGACCACCAAATTGATTGGGTATCCACTCCCCTGCTTTTCTGGAGTAATCTAAATAAAGCATTGAAGCTACTGCATCTACGCGAAGCCCATCCGCATGATATAAATCTAACCAAAATAAGGCATTGGAAATCAGAAAACTACGCACTTCATTTCTACCATAGTTAAAAATGGCACTTTTCCAGTCAGGGTGATAGCCTTTTCTTGGGTCGGCGTGTTCATAGAGAGCAGTTCCATCAAAATTGGCTAGGGCAAAGGCATCGAAAGGAAAATGAGACGGTACCCAGTCCAAAATAACACCAACGCCCGCTTGATGAAACTGATCCACCAAGTACATAAAATCATCAGGTGTTCCAAAACGACTACTAGGGGCATAATATCCTGTTACTTGATAACCCCACGAAGGATAGTAAGGATGCTCCATGACAGGCATCATCTCAACATGAGTGAAGCCCATATCTTTCACATAGTCCACCATTTGGTCGCCCATTTCTCGATAGGAAAGTGAGTGCGCACCGCCATTCAATTTGCGCCACGAACCTACATGCACTTCATACACCGAATAGGGCTGTGCTTTACCTGCTTTACTTTTGCGCTGTGCTAACCAAGTTTGGTCTTGCCAGACATAATCGGTTTCCCAAACAATAGAAGCTGTTTTGGGTGGTACTTCGAAGAAGCGTCCATAAGGGTCTGTTTTTTCTAAAATTTGACCGTTGGATGCCTGAATCTTATATTTATACAATGCTCCTTTTCCGATATTTGGAATGAACCCCTCCCAAATACCAGAACTATCCCAACGCGGCGCAAGTGGGTTAGCTCGCGCATTCCAATCGTTGAAATTTCCAATAACTGCTACATTTCTTGCATTAGGTGCCCATACTGCAAAATATACTCCCCATTGTTCATCTACTTGCACAATATGGCTACCTAATTTTTCAAATATGCGATAATGTTTGCCTTCTCTAAAGAGGTGAATGTCGAAATCAGAAAAAAGGCTATATGCAATCGTTTTGTTCATAGTGGCATCAATTAAAAAGTATAAATAGGTATCGAGGTAAAGTTAAAAATATATGGGAAATAAAAGGTTGAGCTGCTTAAATAAAGTTTTTTACATAAAGTTAGAATTAGCTTTTTTATTATTGTGACTGGATAAGATGATTGTTCGATTTTCAAATCACCAAAAATTATACTATGATTAAACATATTGCCATCGCAGGCAACATTGGCGCAGGAAAAACAACACTTTGCACTAAACTAGGAAAGGCTTTTAATTGGCAGATTCATTATGAATCAATTGACAATAACCCCTATTTAAGTGATTTTTATAACGACATGAAACGTTGGTCGTTTAATTTGCAAATTTATTTCTTAAACAGCCGATATAAGCAGATTCTAGAGATACAAAAAGGTAAACATACCGTTATTCAAGACCGAACAATTTATGAAGATGCCCATATTTTTGCTCCCAATTTACACGACATGGGCTTGATGTCCTCTCGTGATTTTGATAATTATCAAGATTTATTCCATACCATGTGTTCGCAGATAAGTGCGCCAGATATTTTGATTTACTTAAAATCAAGTATTCCAAAATTGGTGGAACATATACACCGCAGAGGTCGAGAATACGAAATCAACATGAGTTTGGCTTATTTAAAAAAGCTCAACGAACGTTACGAAAACTGGATCAGCGGCTATCGAGAAGGACGATTATTGATTATTGACATTGATAAATTAGATTTTGAGCAAAACCCAGAAGATTTAGGCGAAATCATCAATATGATTCGTGCACAGGAAAATAGCTTATTTCCTTCTTGAGTAAATAAGCAGAACCCTATTTTGGCTAGTTCAAAGATGAACCATCAGGCATCTGAGCAATGACGGCAAGTGTATCGCTTTCGTGGCTCATTATTTTTTGCCAAAGCTCTTGTGGTTCAGTTTTGAATAAATAATTGGCATCCATACTAGCTACTACCCACGAGCCATATCGCATTTCTTCTTGTAATTGCCCATTCGACCAACCTGAATAACCAACGAAAAATCTAATATTTTCTGGTTTTGCCAAATTAGTATTAATTAAAAACTTGAGTTTATCGAAATCTCCACCCCAATAAACACCTGGTGCTATTTTTAAACTATCCTCTAACAAGTTGCCAATATTGTGAATGTAGTGAATTGTATCCGTAGCAACAGGACCACCAAAATACACTTCTGCATCAAATTCTGGAAAATCTGCCACTAATTCATTAATGCCCATGTTCAAAGGTTTATTCATGATAAAGCCCAAAGAGCCTTGTGTATCGTGCTCACAGAGGAGAACAGCCGATCTTTTAAAGTTACTATCTAACATAAAAGGCTCCGCAAGAAGGACGTTGCCACGTTTAACTTGAGTTGCTTTCATCGTTCGCAATTTTTGATAAATAAAAAGTTAAAGCATTGAGGCTGGAAACGACTTGTCTAAGCGTTTCAGCATTCCCAGCAACACTTTTCCACCTCCACCAACTTCAATAAATTGTGTTACCCCATCGGCAATCATATTTTTCATCGTCTGTGTCCAACGCACTGGCGCAGTCAATTGAGCTATCAAGTTTTTCTTAATAACGCTTGGATTGGTTTGTGGTAGTGCATTCACATTTTGGTAAATAGCACAAATAGGTTGTATAATATTGATATTTTCGATGGCTGCCTGCAATTCCTCTTGTGCGGGTTGCATCAAAGGAGAATGAAATGCTCCACCTACAGGTAGCACCACTGCCATTCTTGCACCAGCTACTTTCAAACGCTCTACTGCCTGATGCACACCATTCACCGTTCCTGAAATCACTAACTGTCCAGGACAGTTATAATTTGCTGCTATTACAATTTCGTTTTCTATTTCTGCGCAAATCTTTTCCACAACTTCGTCATCCAATCCAACAATAGCCGCCATAGTGCTTTCTACCATTTCGCAGGCTTTTTGCATAGCCAAAGCCCGCTGCTGCACCAACCGCAAACCATCCTGAAAAGTGAGTGCACTACTAGCCACTAAAGCTGAAAATTCTCCTAGAGAATGCCCAGCCACAACATCAGGCTGAAAATCATTGCCCGCTATTTTTGCCTTTATGACTGAATGCAGAAAGATAGCTGGTTGTGTAATTTTCGTTTGTTTTAGTGCTTCAGCACTCCCCTCAAACATAATGTCGGTGATGCCATAGCCTAGAATGTGATTGGCTTCTGTAAATAATTCTCTGGCGAGAAATGAATTTTCGTAAAGGTCTTTACCCATGCCTTCAAATTGCGAACCCTGACCTGGAAAAATGTATGCTTTCATCAAAAAATGCTAGATATTTTAAGTAAAACAAAAATTGGGGAGTACGTTATCGCATTTAATTGCCAAAATACTCGACATAAATATTTTCTGTTTCCCAAAGTTGTATTCGATACAGTTCACCTTGAGTAATGTGTGGCGCTAATTCATTCCAAAACAAGATAGTTAAATTTTCGGTAGTAGGTTGTATCTCTTTAGGAATAAAATCTACATCCATATTCAGATTGGTGTGATCCACCTTGTCAATTATCACTTGATTAATAATTCTACTTAAATCTTTTACATCCATTACCATTCCTGTCACAGGATCAGGATGCCCTTTTATGGTTACATAAAGCCAATAATTATGTCCATGCCAATTCTTATTGGCACATTTTCCAAAAGTGGTCATATTTTTCTCTTCACTCCACTCGTTCACCCATAATTTATGCGCTGCATTAAACCGTTCCTTTCGAGTTAAATATACAACTGGCTTCATCACTTCAATACAATCAATTTTTATGGTTCATCTCAACAACAATGCTAAAAAATGCAAAGATAATAGAATTACCGTTCACAACGAATCACTAATGAATAACAAATAAATAGGCAAGGATGGTTCAATAGATAGCATATTCTATTACTAAATCATCTTTATCCAGCATAGGGATTTAGTCCAGTTGTTGATTCAACAGAATTGAAATTTAAAAACTTTGTTCTAAAGCCAAAGTTTAGCTTTTAAAGTGCTGCATTAAGAGGTTAACCATTTCTTCCTGACGTTCACTGATGGCATCGGCAGTCCAAACAGTTCGATACATTATTTTTTGTACACTTGGAAATATTTCTTCACTACCTATATAATACTGTTGCTTTTTTTCTTCCAGCGACTTTCCTCTTAAAATATAATCTTCTTTTCTATTGATAATCAACAAATTACCTAGCTTATGCAGCCAATAGCGATGCTCGTCCTGAGTAACTACGGAAGTCCATTCATAAGGATTTTGTGGCAGGATATGATCAATTGTAATTTCAGAAGATGGATGGAATAAGGTTCGGTTATCTTTCATCAAATATTCTGTTTTTAACAAGAGATACTTTGTGTAAAGTTTGCCATACATATCTTGGCGCAGCACGTGCTCCAATTGTGGCGTATTGATGTCAAAAAGTTGTTTATCATTGAGAATGGCTAGTGGATTATCAAAATCGTGAATACCATTAATCAGATTGAAGGTGAATTGTGAACGAAAATATCGAGAAACACCCGAAATCCAATCTGCAGCCAATTTTTTATCTAGCAATTGAATGAATGGGAAAATAGCATCACGACCAAATTTTTTGTACCAGAATAGCACAGGTGGAAGCCATTCTTCTTCTGCTAAACCGTATTTCATCACATTCAAATAGCCGACCAACGAAGGCATATTTTCCTTAAAAAAGTCGCTAGGCTCGTAATAGAAATCGCGATAAATATCTAGGTAGGTTTTTAGCTGCTGCATAACATTGCTACCGCGTTGTACGCCACTTCCCTCTTGATAAATCGTTCTTTCAAAGTCAGTAATCAATGGATGTTTAGGTCGCTCGCGCAATACAATCATTCGGAAATACTCCAACACATTTTTCAATCGCTCTAGTCCAATATCGCCTTCTGCTTGCGACCAGATTTTTGCGTAATGCTCGCGTTCGTCATTGCGCTTGATTTCCGATAAAATCCTAGATTTAATGACATCCGTAGCAGAAAGTGGTAAACCTCTATCATTCAATACAGAGAACAATCGAAAGGCATCCGTAAAATTATCTGTTGCAATATAAATGACAAAAACTTTATTGAGTAAGAAGTAATACAACAAATTGAGGTCGAGTAAATTACGTGCTTTTAAATAGCGATGAATCACCAAAACAGCATTTGCCATATTAGCAAAAGAAGGATTTTGCTCTAATTCACGGATAACACTTAGGTATGCTTCATCTTTGGTACTATCCAACAAAGCAAGTTGTTTGATGAGCAAATTAGCCACCTCTCTATTTTCAAAATAAATTCTTGGTGCTCCATCAGGATTTTTTTCACTAACAGGATAAAATAACTGCTTGGACTGCAATTTGTCTTGCTCGCTGGTCATCAAATCACGCAGCACTGCAACCGTCAGCAATAAAGTAATCAAACGCTGCTGACCGTCAATGACTTGAAAGGTTTTTTCCGCCGTTTCACTTTTTACCTCTTGCAATACAAAAGCGCCTAGAAAATAATTTTGGTTGACCGCACCAAATTTGGCAGCATATTCTATATCGGAAAGTAAATTTTCAATGTGTGTTTCGTCCCACTGATAATGCCTCTGGAAGTATGGAATGACATAAGAGGCTTCACTAAGCAGGTCTTTTGTTACTAATTTTCCTGTGTTAATTTGCTCTGTGTATTGGTTAGCAGTCGCGATCATAGGGTACGATTTTTTTATGAATTACGGCTCATTATTTTATATGTTACATCTCAATGGCGAATATAAGAAATGCTTCCATGTATATTTGACTTTCGATTCTCATAAAGTTACATAAATGACAATTTTTTTTTCTTGGCTACCCGATTTCCCTTTTTCTCTTTCTCAAATCTCACTAGCACTGCTTAGTGCCTTCATTATTGGACTTTCCAAAGCTGGTATTAAAGGAATCGGAGTAGTAGCTATTCCAATAATGGCAATTGGCTTTGGTATGAAATCCTCCACTGGTTTGGTGCTACTTATCCTGATTGCAGGAGATTTATTTGCCATTACCTATTATTTTCACTATGTAGAATGGCATTATGTTAAACGATTATTACCTTATGTCCTGCTAGGTGTAATACTTGGGGTATGGATTGGCGATATTGTACCTGAGCAAATCTTCAAACAAATTTTAGGTTGGATTATTCTTCTGAGTGTCATTTTCCTTTTCTATTGGGAATTTCGCAAAGTAAAACAAGTACCCACAAGCAAATGGTTTGGAGCAATTATGGGGCTAATTGTTGGTTTCACTACAATGGTAGGCAACTTGGCTGGTCCATTTGCCGACATCTATTTCTTAGCTACGCAACTCCCCAAAAATCGCTTCATTGGCACAGTAGCTTGGCTGTTTTTCATTACTAATCTATTCAAAGTACCGTTTCATATTTTTGTTTGGGGAACGATTAATGTAGAAATGGCAATATTCAGTATTTGGCTAGTACCAGGTATTGCATTAGGGGTGTTAATTGGCATTCAACTCATCAAGATTATTCAAGAGCATCATTATCGCAGATTGACCCTACTGTTAACAGCTATGGGTGCATTGTTCATTCTACTACGATAAAAAATATAATACTTTATTTTTCACGAGTTCATTATTTTTTTAATTATATTAGTGTAAAAAAACGAAAAATATTATGCGCCAATTCATACTTATTTGCTTTACGCTCCTCCATTTATCCTTATTAGCACAAAGTTCAGTGGACAAGGCTACCAACCGTTATCAAGGCGAAGGTCCTTGGACACAACTCATCATCAGAGGTGTTACCCTCATCAATGGCAACAGTGCACCACCCATTGGACCTGTGGATATTGTGGTGGAAAATAACATCATTAAGCAAATAAAAACAGTGGGCTACCCTGGCGTTCCGATAGACAGTACCTACCGACCAAAATTAAAACCTGGCGGCAAAGAATTGAATGCTGAAGGAATGTATCTTTTACCCGGTTTTGTAGATATGCATGGACACATTGGCGGTAGAATGCAAGGTGCTGATGCAGATTATGTCTTCAAACTTTGGATGGCACATGGCATCACGACTATACGCGACCCTTCTTGTGGCAATGGTTTGGATTGGGTGCTTGACCAAAAAAAACGCAGTGAAAAAAATGAAATTACTGCCCCGCGCATTTTTGCTTACACCGTTTTTGGGCAAGGCAGTTACGATGCCATCAGCACCCCAGCAATTGCACGCCAATGGGTACAAGAAAATGCTAAAAAAGGAGCAGACGGTATTAAGTTTTTCGGAGCAGCACCTGACATCATGGCTGCCGCTTTGGAAGAAAATAAAAGATTAGGCTTGCGCTCCGCTTGCCACCACGCACAAATGGACGTAGGACGTTGGAATGTCCTTAACTCTGCACGCGCTGGCTTAACGAGTATGGAACATTGGTATGGCTTACCAGAAGCCCTTTTCAAAGATAGAACGGTTCAGCATTATCCTTTGGATTATAACTATCAAAATGAGCAAGACCGTTTCTCGCAAGCAGGCAAACTTTGGGAACAAGCTGCTCCACCCTATTCCGACCACTGGAATAAAGTAATGAATGAACTATTGAGTTTAGATTTTACGATTGACCCCACCTTTAATATTTACGAAGCTAGTCGCGACCTAGACCGCGCACGCCTAGCGGAATGGCATAAAGAATATACCATGCCAGCACTTTGGCGATTTTATCAACCTAGCCGCATTTCGCATGGCTCTTATTGGCACGATTGGGGTACGGAGGAAGAAGTAGCATGGAAGAAAAACTACCAACTTTGGATGACTTTCATCAACGAATACAAAAATAGAGGTGGACGCATCACAGCAGGCTCGGATTCTGGATTTATTTTTCAATTATATGGATTTGCCTATATCCGAGAGTTGGAACTCCTGCGCGAGGCAGGTTTTCACCCACTTGAAGTCATTCGAGCAGCTACGCTCAACGGTGCAGAAGCATTAGGCGTGAGTGATAAAATTGGCTCCGTAGAAGTCGGCAAGTTAGCTGATTTCGTAATTGTCGAAGAGAATCCACTACGCAATCTAAAAGTGCTTTACGGTACTGGAGCCATTCGTTTGAACGACAATAATGAAGTTACACGAGTAGGTGGCGTGAAATACACCATTAAGGATGGCATCATTTACGATGCTAAAGAATTGCTCGACGATGTAAAACGCATGGTAGAAGCAGCCAAATCCAAAGAAAATTTTGAAATTGTACAGCCGGGTATGAAAGCAAAGCGACCATAGTTACACTCTTTTATTCAAAAAAAAACGAAAGACAATGACAACCAAATTAAATTTGCTCTTTATGATTTTACTTTGGAATAGCTTAGTTTGGGCGCAACCTACACCACCTATTCCGCTTTACGCCAACGGTGCACCCGATGCAATGGGCAACGAAGACAAAGATAAACCTTTTCTTCTGCCGTATCTTGCACCTAAAGAACTTGCCACCGGAAGTGCCGTAATGATTTGTCCTGGAGGGGGGTACGCCATGCTGGCTATGGATCACGAAGGTAAACAAATCGCAGAATGGTTTAACGCACTGGGCATTCATGCTTTTATTCTGCAATATCGCCTAGGAAGTTGGGATGGCAGTGGCTACAAACATCCAACGATGCTTAACGATGCAAAACGTGGTTTCCGCCTCATTCGCACCTATGCACAAGAATTTGGCATTGACCCAAATAAGATTGGTGTAATGGGATTTTCCGCAGGAGGACATTTGGCATCTACTTTAGCCACTCACTTTGACGATGGTACACCAAACGACGAAGACGTTATAGAAAGAGTAAGTTGCCTGCCCAATTTTTTGGTACTGGCTTATCCTGTTATTTCTTTTGACGAATATGCCCACGGTGGCTCGCGCCGCTTTTTGCTCGGTCCAACGCCATCCATGAAGGATGTGCAGGACTTATCGAACCATAAACAAGTTTCGGTACTTACTCCCCCTACTTTTTTGTTTCACACCAACGAAGACAGCGGTGTTTTACCCGAAAATAGCGTCTTGTTTTATCTAGCCCTTCGCCAAAAAGGAGTTCCAGCAGAAATACACATTTACGAAAAAGGCAGACATGGCGTGGGTTTTGCTCCCGACGACCCCGTACTTTCCACTTGGAAAGACCGATTAAAAGATTGGCTAAAAAATAGAGGGCTATTTTAAAATGAGTTATATTTTTTGATTTTTGTGGCAATTATTGGTTTCTGTAAATCAACACCATGTACAAAAACAAGAAAGTGATTGTCGTTTTGCCAGCCTACAACGCTGAATTGACCTTAAAAAAGACTTATGAGGAAATACCATTTGATTTAGTGGATGAAGTCATCCTGTGTGATGATGCCTCCAAAGATAATACGGTAATGACTGCTCAAAAATTAGGTATTCAGCATATCATTCGGCACGAAAAAAATAAAGGTTATGGAGGAAATCAAAAATCGCTTTATGATAAAGCCTTAGCTTTAGGCGGCGACATTATTATTATGCTTCATCCTGATTATCAATATCCCCCCCTGCTCATTCCGTCTATGGTCAATCTGATTGGCAATGACCTTTACCCCGTCGTATTAGGGTCAAGAATACTTGGCAAGGGCGCGCTAAAAGGCGGAATGCCCATCTATAAATATATTGCCAATAGAGTCTTGACCTTTATTCAGAATGTACTTGTTAACTATAAATTATCGGAGTATCATACTGGTTATCGAGCTTTTAGTCGCCAAGTATTAAAGGACATAAAATACCACCAAAATTCTGACGATTTTATTTTTGATAATCAAATGCTGTCTCAAATTATTTATAAAGGCTACGACATTGCAGAAATTACCTGCCCCACCAAGTATTTCAAAGAAGCATCTTCTATCAATTTTAAACGAAGCGTAAAATACGGCTTAGGCGTACTAGGCGTATCCATCAATCATTTGCTTTGTAAATGGGGGCTAGGACGTTCCAAACTATACTAAGTAGCAGGCAAAATAAGTTATTTATCTTTGCTTCTTATGGGTATTTTGCCTCCTTAATTTTTTTAAATGGGATTAATACAGCGACAAAGTATAAAATATAGCATTATTAGCTTAGTTGGTATTGTTATTGGCTTTCTGAGCAATATTTTTATTTATCCATACGACAGAGCGTTTTATGGAGTGCTTAATTTTATTCAATCCTCCGCCAATTTATTATTCCCATTTCTTTCTTTAGGTGCTTATGCTTTAATTATTCGCTTTTTCCCCGAGTTTAAATCCGAAAAAAAAGGGCATCATGGTTTATTAGGTCTCGTTTGTCTAGTCGCCATAGCAGGTGCAAGCATTTGGCTATTAATTTATCCTTTCATAAGACCTTATTTACTTCAATTTGCCAGCTACCTGAGTTTTGATACCGATATATTGGCAAATTATGAAATCTATATTTTTCTACTTGCCGTTGTGCTATTGTTTAGTTTAATTTTCAGCAATTACGCTAGTGTGTTTGGACGCATTGCTATTCCTCGTCTTCTGACCGATTTTTCTATAAAGCTCCTTTTTCCTGTATTAGTATTTTTTTCTTATCAATCGTGGTTCAACCAAAAAATGCTACTCAATGGGATGCTCTTTTTTTATGTAGGCATTGTTGTTTTATTAGCATTATATATCCTAAAATTAGGACAATTTAAAATTATTCCCGATTTTAAATTCATTTCCTCCTCCCGATTTCACGCCATGCGTGTGTATGCGCTCTACGGCATTTTATCTGCTTTGGGCAGTATGATGGCGCAACGGCTTGATAATATTATGGTTACACTACTTGTGAGTGAGGAAGGTAATGGCATATATAGTATTTTTGCAAATATGGCAAATACCATCCAATTTCCATTACTAGCCTTGGTGGGCATTGGCGGACCGATTATCGCTGAAAAAATAAAGAGTGGCGATTGGGAAGGTGTGAAAACACTTTATCAAAAAACATCACTTAACGGACTGATTGCCAGTATATTTCTATTTCTAGGTATCGGCTGCAATTTGGATGATTTATTAAAACTAACGGGCAACTATGAGGCATTAGCACCATTCAAACTTATTTTCTTTTGCTTAGGCTTTGCTAAATTGATAGACATGGCAACCAGTTTGAATACCCAAATTATACTTTACTCTCCTTTCTATCGCTTTGATTTACTGCCACTTATGTTTTTAGCTATTGTCAATATCATCAATAATTACCTATTCATTCACCTTTTAGGCTATGGCGTTACGGGTGCAGCCATTGCTACGCTACTATCCATTTTTTTGTATAATCTGATTAAATTAATATTCATTCAATGGAAATTTAATATTCAACCCTTCACTAAAGCCACACTTTGGTTATTATTAATCGGTGTCGTTACTTATGGCGTAGGACACATTATCCAACCCAACTTAGGTGCAATCCCTGATATTCTATTTAGGAGTGTAATTTTAACAGCTTTTTATGTTTCACTGGTACTATATCTTCATATTTCCGATGAATTTAAAGTAGTGGTTAGTAATTATTGGGAAAAAGTCAAAAAGTATTTTAAGTAATTACTAATTAAGACGTTGTAATTTCATCAGCCATCTTCATAGTAGTTAAAATTTTAACGCATTGCTAACACATTTTTATTAAACTAAATTGTCTCTTATAGCTCCTTTGTTCATCAATTAAATACGCATATAAATTTAACTAATTTTACGCTATTTCTCTTTTACAGCCATTTTGTGGAAAACCTTTATTTTTTAGTGGCGTATAATGACACAATGAACATATAAAAAACGTTTTTTGGTGCTTTATCCCACCAAAAGACACAAAACTTTTATCCCGTAAATATGAAATTCCCATGGACATCATTGGTGGCGATAGTATGCCTTCTACTATCGTATGCTGCTACTGGCACATCGTCACTAAGTCAAAACAAATCGTTTACGCCTCCGACAATGGTTTCGGAAGCAATGATTCAGCAGCGAATCAACAGTTTGAACAGCCCAGTCGAAGTAAAAATTGACTCCGCTGTTGTAGCCTACATCAAAGATTATGTAGTATATGGACAGAAAGCAACACCGTATCTAATTGGACGAACCGCCTTGTACTTCCCGATTTTTGAACATTACCTGAAGGTTTATCGCCTTCCTGAACAACTGAAATACCTAGCCGTCATTGAATCTCAACTACAACCTCATGCTGAATCGCAAGTGGGTGCAACGGGGTTATGGCAATTTACATCAGCCACCGCACGACAGTTTCATCTAGCAATCAATGAATATGTGGACGAAAGACGCGATCCTATTCGCTCAACCGAAGCAGCAGTAGCTTATTTGTCTCAACTTTACGGTAAATATCGCGATTGGGCTTTGGTTTTAGCAGCTTACAACTGTGGGCCAGCACGCTTGAATCAAGCCATTAGTGCAGCCGGCGAGCGTAACTTCTGGAAAATCAGAAGCTATTTACCAAGAGAGACACAAATGTACATCCCTCGTTTTATAGCCGCTACTTATTTAATGAATTATTATTCAGACCACAACTTAATTCCAGAGTATCCAAGCTATGAGCTACAACTTAGCCGCACCGTGAGGGTATTTCAAGCGCTTAGTTTTCAAGAAATTGCAAAACAAACTGGTGTAGAGGTTAGTATTTTGGAAAAATTGAATCCGAGCTACAAAAAAAACTACATTCCAGCCAGCGAAAAAGGACACTATTTGATTCTGCCAGAATCAATAATGATACAAGCAAAACCGAGTTTTTATAACGCCGCACCTATTGCCATTGCTTACAAAGATAAACCGCAACAAACTCATGTGGTAAGTGCTGGAGAAACATTGGAAACGATTGCACAACGATTCAAATGTAGTGTGAAGGATATTCAATACTGGAATAATCTGCCGCATGAGCAACTTTATTTCCGTCAGGAACTGGTGATTTTAAAAACGCCAGCACCAGCAATGAGTTGGAGAAGCTAAATTTCTACAATTCAGCTATTTGTATGTAAAAAACAGCTCGTCGAAAAGGGAATTAACTTTCTTGGCGAGCTATTTTTATTTTAAAATGGCATTTCCAATACCACAATTCAAGCAATTTTTAGTGTTACAATATTCATTTTTTAGTTGAATGAGTGCTTGTGTTTCATAAGCAGATTTAGGTTGCATTCCTAACTGCTGCCAGTTTTCTATAATGTTATTTTCTTCCGCAGGAACAGCCTCTAACCATTTTATGGCACGGTCGCGATAGCTTTGAATGCCTCTTTTTGCGCCATAAAGAAAAAGGAAAGGCGATAGTGTATTGATAATCAGCAAATTTATTGTCTTCTTACCCATCGCTTTACTTCGTTTTTCAGAGGATTTATCAAATAGATAATGGTCTTCCCAATAGGCGGAGGGTTGCACTCTAAACAGTGCCTCTATTTCTGCAATGGTTTCTATTTCCAAAATTCTACTAAACAAATGCGAGGATTGATGCACTAATTGCGCCAATTGTGCCAATCGAATGGTTGGAAAATTGGCTGGTCGCATGCGCATGAATTTCCAAGATACTATTTCGATGGGTTGTAATTGATACTTAGCTTTTAGAAACTGATATTCTTTTTTTAGCTGTTGGGGATAATCGTCCTCAAAATCGTAGTCTAACATTCCCGCCTGCCCAAATAGCAAGGCTTCTATTTGAAATAAACTATCTTTATGTTTACTTAAAATGCGTTGAGGTAAGGAGCGCGCTAAACACTCAAATGGTTCTGCATTTACTTTTACGCCAAAATTACTAGCTAAGAACTGATAAAAAGTTTCTTCCCAATCGTTGTTGTTGCGCTGCCAAGCCATTTCTATGGCTTTTGTTTTATGCTCCAGTCGCTCAATCAAAAGGCGATCGAGCCAAAAGGTCTTAGTCATTTCTGCAACTTCGGAAAAGTGTGCTTGGCAAGGAATCCAATACTCATTGTGTAACAATTTCTGGTAAGTATTGGCAATTTTAAGTGGTATTCTACTCCGCAACTCTAAGCAAGGCATACGCTCAGAATCCATCTGATAAACGAGTTTATCTTCTTCAAACACGACGTGAAGAATGACATTATCATAAGCGGAATCTTTTGTGTGCCCATGTAATAGCCAGTCAGATGCTCGGACGTGCATTTCTACATTACCCGCCCAAAGGGTGTCGTTGATTTTTATTTTTGCATTCAAAAAGTCAGGTCCTGCATGGTAGTTAGGCGTTCCAAAGTCTTGAATTTCAATAGTATCTCCCTCTGTCGTCTGTAAGTCGTGAAGGTCAAAACGCTTGGTTCGCCACAAGTATTGAAGCAAGTCCTCTTTAATAATCATCATTGTACTGATATAAATTCTATGCTTAGTGCGTTTTCTGGATTTTAAATACAGTAGTGATACTTACACAAAACGCAAATCAACTTAAGTGAATTAAAATTATTTATTTGCTGCTGACTAAATATCTGTAAAATTCTAAATTTTTGCTTTTTCGCCAATACAACATTTATGTACATTTTGCCCTTATATGTAAATAACTGCACCACACACAAAGTTGCCTGAACATAGAAAAAAGCATAATTTTAAAGTTCAAATAAGTAATAATGACAAGATTTTGTTTTTCTCTTATCTTTTGCACTGTATTGAGTGTGCTAAATGCGCAATATCAAAAAGCATCGCTTAACGAAGTGGGTATGCTTCAAGTAGAAACATTTGACACGTATGCTCCGCAAATTGAGCAACGCAACAA
>CALDYY010000005.1 GCA_937944245.1 uncultured Saprospiraceae bacterium
CCGCAGGCGGGTTCCAGAAAACGCGATTCGATTCGTTCCGTTTCGTGTTTCACCAAGTCAAGCATAGCGTTTACTTCACGTGGGTTGGTAAAAACTTCCCCGTGGTCGGTTACCCGCTTTTTGGATTTTACCTGATTATCCGTCAGGTTGGCTTGGTTGTCTGGAAAATGGGTTTGTTCCTTAGTTTCCATTTCTCTAATTGAATCAGGCACTGTATTTTTATTTTTTTGAATTAGCTACGTCAATTTCTCTAGTCTCTTGGCAATAAAACTAAGCATTATTTTCAAATACGCAAAAAACAGTGCTACTAATACTAAGTTTGATAGCTATTGTTAAGGAAAGTATGAGATAGGATACTATGTCTTAAAAAACACCTTTCATAAATATCTAATACTCAAAATATTGAAAATTAACAAATTTTGAAGAAAAATATAGACAATTTTCTTTTTTGCGCTGCCATACTAAAACCAATACTATTATGCGTTTAAAGACCGAACAACATTACAACAACATCTTTATGAATAGCCGATTTATTGTTATCCTTTTCACTTTGTTAGGAATAAGTTTTTACGCGCAAGCACAAACATCCAAGTTTGTACCAAGAAAAATAAGAGATGTCAGAGGACCGGTAGGCATTAACGATGCAGCATTAATAGATGCCAATATGATGATGATGGAAGGATTCACGAATGACCCTAGAGCCACCTTGACCGAAAAAAGTGTGAAACCCTATATGATGCCACCTCGAAATGCGATTAATGACCAAACTGGAGTTGCTTATTCTCTGGCTAGTTGCTTAGAATTTTATGTCAATTACAAAGAAAATTACAAACAAAATTTAAGTCCTGATTACATTTCCTTGAGTTTGCAGGCAATTGGACAAAGTAGTGCAACGACGGATGCACTTCGCTTTCTTATTGAGTATGGCACCGTCAATGCGGCGATTGTTAACTATGGTTCAAGTGCTATTTCCTCAAGTGTGTATGCCACACAAAAGTATTCCATTCTAAATTATTTGCATATTTTTCGTGCAGATACAAGAGGAAAGCAAAAAATATTTGAAGTCAGGAAAGCCATTCTCAGAGGAAATCCAGTCTTAGTAGAAATGAAAGTGAATAATGGTTTTAATCAGTTGAGGGGGGTGGACTTTTGGGAGTACAATGGCGAACCACTTGATGCTACTAAAGTAATGCTGGTAGTTAGTTATAATGAAGAGCTAAAAGCCTTTGAATTGCAAAACACTAAAGGGAGTAACTGGGGTAACAGTGGATACATCTGGATGAAATATGACGATTTTGAGCAGCTAGCGCAAAATGGATATGTGTTGTTACCAAACCTAGAAAATTAAAGATTAATTCATATAGTCTTTAGTATTTTTAAGGTTAGTAAGGTTTAGCTTAATTTTACTTACGCCAATCACTCAATATGAAAAAAAATGAGTTCAGCATTTCCTAAAATGCTGAACTCAAAAAAAATACCACCAACCGATAAGCCGGATTCTGTCGTGTCCTATCATTTATCTAGGCTTAGTTTCACAACTAAGCTCTATCTGCCTACCCCTCGGCATCGGACGAGCAGCCCTACATACGCCGATATACATGGCATTTCAACCCACGAGGTTTATCCACCTTTCGAGTTACCCCAAAACGTTGTGTGCTCTTACCACACATTTTCACCCTTACCTGCTTTTGGCAGGCGGTTATTTTCTGTGACACTCTCTGTCCTCCAACTTCTTGGAAGCCCATCCGTTAGATGGCGTGGTGCTCTGTGTTGTCCAGACTTTCCTCATGCTTGCCTAAGCAAACCCGCGATAGGATAGTTGGCAGTATTATTGAAACAAATGATACGAGCAAAAGAAAAGTTCCTTAAAGTTTGTTATATGATAGAGTATTCTGTTTAATACGTTAATTAAGAAAGGAATAAAAAAATATTTTCAGTTTTTGTAGCACACAATTTTTTGGTGTTATTTTTAGTGTAGCAACTTTGCTTAGAGCAAACAAACTTAGGACGAATTTTTATTTTTATTATCAGACTTTTTGGTAGAATAAGCCATAAAATTAAACTTTCGATTTTTTCAAAAAAAATTGAAAGTTTAAAAATAAATCCCTATATTAGCGATGTTAATACAGAAATAGTGTTGCGAAATTTTATTTGGTGCTTATGTGTCTTTCTTTTTAGATTGAATCTAAATAATGAAATAAAATGTTCAGTTACTAAGCAAAATTGTGTATAGTGCTATATTTGCATTGACTTATGAATGACAAAACTACTTATCGTTATAAAAGTTCCTCATTATGAGATTGTATAGGTTAATATTTTTAATTTCATGCTTAATTTCTTCACTCGGTAGTACATCTGTGTTAGCACAGGGAGACCCTGCACTTGGAGAAGGATTATTTACGGCAAACTGTGGTGCTTGCCATGTTAGAGACATGAAAACCAATGCTACTGGTCCTGCACTAGGTGGTACGCAACAGCGTTGGTCGGCATATCCACAAGAAGAATTGTATGCTTGGATTCGCAATTCACAAAAGTTGATTAGTGCAGGTCATCCAAGAGCTACTGAGCTTTGGAATCAATGGAAGCCAGTGGTGATGAATAGTTTCAACGGGCTTTCAGATGATGATATTGCCAACCTCTTAGCTTACATTGACGGTGTTTATACAGGCACTTACGGTAAGGCAGCAGTAACAGCGGGTGGAGATGGCGTAGTAGTAGCTGAGGAAAAGAAAGGTATCAATACATATTTATTTGTAGGTCTTTTAGCTGCGTTAGTATTGTTGTCTGTTATCTTAGCAAGAATCATTGCTAATCTTAATTACCTATCTGAATTAAAGGCAGGAAACACAGAAGCAAAGCGTAAAACTTTAGTGGATATACTTACTAGTAGAGGTGTTATTAGTTTTGTTATTTTTACTGTAGTGGTGCTAGGTGGTTATACTACTGTAAACAATGCGATAGAATTAGGTCGTCAGCAAGGCTACCAGCCCGAGCAACCTATTAAATTTTCTCACGCTACGCACTCAGGCTTGCACAAAATTGAATGCCAATATTGCCACGATGGTGCGCGTCGTTCAAAGCATTCTGTTATTCCAGCAACAAATACGTGTATGAATTGCCACCGTGCCATCAAAAAAGGTTCTCAATATGGTACAGCGGAATTAACAAAAATTTATGCTTCTATTGGGTATGATCCAGTTTCAGATAAATACATTGACAATTATGATGATTTGAGCGAAGACGAAGTGAAAAAAATATTTACGAAGTGGATTGGAGACGAGTTTGTGAAAGACAATCCAGAAAAAACATCAGAAGTATCAAGTGTGATTGACGAACAATGGAAAGGTATAAAGAACTCCTTGACCAATGAGTTAAAGCCTAAGATACAAGGTCCGATAGAATGGATTAGAATACATAACTTAGCTGATCACGCTTATTTCAATCATGCTCAACACGTAGCTGTTGGTAAGGTAGAGTGTCAAACTTGTCATGGACCTGTTCAAGAAATGGAAGTGGTATATCAATACTCATCACTTGGAATGGGTTGGTGTGTAAATTGCCATAGACAAACAGAAGTTCAGTTTGCAGGGAACGATTATTACCAATCCTACGAAAAATATCACGAAGAGTTGAAATCGGGTGAAAGAACTAAAGTAACTGTGGAGGATATTGGTGGTTTAGGTTGCCAAAAATGCCACTATTAATCAATTAACAAGTTTTGAGAAAAGT
The DNA here is from genome assembly GCA_937944245.1 of uncultured Saprospiraceae bacterium. GTDB lineage: Bacteria > Bacteroidota > Bacteroidia > Chitinophagales > Saprospiraceae > JAAUTG01. The sequence continues at coordinate 3,730 of CALDYY010000005.1, forward strand.
AAAGGTCAGGTTGTTAAACAATCTGACCAAAACCACATAAATTATAAGCAAACATGAAGCTAGAAGATAATCAAGAGCTATGGTTAGGGGTCGAGCAACTAAACAATGACCCAGCACTAAAAAGCATTGCTAACCAAGAGTTCGTCGCTTTACCTATCATTCAAGAAATTGCTGAGGAAAAAATAACAGAGGCACCTGCTTCAAGAAGGGATTTCTTGAAATACTTAGGGTTCAGTGTAGGTGCAGCTACCCTTGCTGCAAGTTGTGATATCCCTGTCCGCAGAGCTTTGCCTTATGTTGTAAAGCCTGATGAAATCGTACCAGGTGTAGCTACTTACTATGCTTCTTCTTTTGTTAGAGGAGGTGATTATTGCGCGGTATTGGTCAAAACTCGTGAAGGAAGACCCATCAAGATAGAAGGAAATAGCTTATCGCCTGTAACCAAAGGTGGAACAAATGCACGAGCGCAGGCAAGCGTCTTAGATTTGTATGATACTAGCCGTTTAATGGCACCTTATAAAGTGGAAAACGGTACTTTTGATAAAAAAGCAAAGTTGGATTGGGCAGAAATAGATGCCGAGATAAAATCAAAGTTGAATACAGGGGGAGACATTGTAATTATCTCTAACACCGTTTTAAGTCCAACGACAAAAGCAGTCATTGAGGAATTTAAAGCAAAATATCCAACTACTAACCATATAATTTATGATCCAATTTCTAGTGCTGCTATACTAGAGGCAAATCAAGAAACTTTTGGACAAAACGTTGTTCCTGCTTATCACTTCGATAAAGCAGAAGTAATTGTTAGCATTGGTGCAGACTTCTTAGGCACTTGGATTTCGCCAATAGAATATGCTGCTGATTATGTGAAAAATAGAAAGATTGAGCAAACAAAAGGAGCGCATATGTCTCGCCATATTCAAGTGGAAAGCCATATGTCTTTGACAGGTTCAAACGCTGATGATAGAGTAGTAATTCGCCCTTCTGAACAAGGTGCAGCTATTGCAGTGCTGTATAATGAAGTGGCTACATTAGCAGGTGGTCAGCGCATCACAGTTCCTGTACTGGAGCAAAAAGCAGCAGATGAACTGAAAAAATATGCAAAAGAACTCTATGATTTTAGAGGTAAATCTCTAGTGGTCTCAGGTTCAAACAATACAGGTGAGCAAATATTAGTGAATGCCATCAATGACTTGTTGGGGAATTACGGCACAACACTTGATTTCAATCATGCTTCTTTACAACGTCAAGGTAGCGATAGGGCTATCTCAACTTTAATAGGTCGAATCAATAGTGGCAAAGTGCCAAGTGCAGTTATTATTTTAGATGATGCTAACCCAGCATTTGATTTGCCTAGTAGTGTGAAATTTGCGGAAGCAATGTCTAAAGTGAAGTTAAAAATTTCTTTTGCGAGCACATTTAATGAAACATCCGCACTTTGCGACTATTTAATGCCGAGTCACCACTACTTGGAGTCTTGGGGAGATGTAGAGCCTAAGCGTGGCATATTCAGCATTGTTCAGCCAACTATCCGTCCATTGTTCAATACGCGTCAGGCGGAGGAAACCTTATTGATTTTGGCAGAAAGTCCAAATTATAACAGTGAGGCAGACCAGCCTTATTATGAATATTTGAAAAATAACTGGTTGACTAATATATTTGAGCGTCAGACTAGGTTCAATAGTCAACAAATATTCTGGGATAATTTCCTACATGATGGCGTTTTAGAAACAGAAGTAGCAACTATCGCTACGGCGTTTTCTGGGAATGTAGCAGATGCTGCTCGTAAGATCAATCAACCGTCTAAAGCTGAATTGGAAGTAGCTTTGTTTGAAACGGTAGGAATTGGTGCTGGACAATATGCTAATAATCCTTGGTTACAAGAACTGCCAGACCCAGTTACGCGCTGTACTTGGGGAAATTACTTGCAGATTCCTATTCAATGGGATGGCAACTGGAAGTTCACTGGATTTAAAGGACTAAATAATAATGAGGTCTATGGTGAAGCAGATATTGCTACCATTAAAGCAAATGGTGTTGAAGCATCTGTAACTGCTATTAGAACCTTCGGATTGAAGCCTACCACCGTAGCTGCTGCTTTGGGATACGGTAGAAACATAGTTGGTAAATCAGGTGAGAATATTGGAACAAATATTCAATCTTGGTTAACTGTGGATAAAAATGGTAATTTCCAATATTACGCTGACGCTGAATATATGGGTAAGGCAGGTGAGGATAAACGCTTGGCTTGTGTGCAGTATCACCATACTATTGGCTTGCAAGAAGAAGAAGGGGGCATCAACATTGATGAAGAGGCAGTAACTACTATCAGAAGAGGTTTTCAAGGGGCTTTAACCAACTCTGTTGTCATTAGAAGAACAAACTTGCAAGAGTTAGACCGTTTCGTTCATGGTGAGCATCATGACGATCACCACGAAGGGGAGGCAAGTCATCATGGCAGCATGAAGCCTTTTGCTGTGAACTATATGGGCTTAAAAGAGGAACGTAAGCACCACCAAGAATTAAACTCCTATCAGTTATATCCTGGACATGAAGACACTTTTAAGTTGGGACATCACTGGGGGATGCACGTTGATTTGAATGCTTGTATTGGCTGCGGTACTTGTGCAATAGCTTGTATGTCTGAGAACAATATTCCAGTGGTTGGAAAAACGGAGGTAGGCAGACACCATGAAATGGCTTGGTTGAGAATTGACCGCTACTATTATGGTGATTACGAAACGCCAAACGTAGTATATCAGCCACTTATGTGTCAACATTGCGATAATGCACCTTGTGAAAATGTATGTCCAGTAGCTGCAACGCCGCACAGTGAAGAAGGTCTGAATCAAATGGCTTACAACCGCTGCATTGGTACGCGCTATTGTGCGAATAACTGCCCTTATAAAGTGCGTCGCTTCAATTGGATGGACTATACTACGGCAGATATTTTCCCTGCAAACGAGCCTCGTATCAATGGTGAAGAAGTTCCATTCGGTGCAGATAACTTAACTCGTATGGTCTTAAACCCAGATGTCACTGTGCGTTCTCGTGGTGTTATCGAAAAATGTAGCTTCTGTGTACAACGTATTCAGGCGGGCAAATTAACTGCTAAACGTGAAAATCGTCGTTTGCGCGATGCAGATGTAAGAACGGCTTGCCAAACGGCTTGTCCAACAGGTGCAATTACATTTGGAGATAGAAACGACAAAAATGGCGAGCTATCGAAGAAATGGCAAAATGAATTGAATTATATTGTGCTAGAGCAAACTAATGTGCGCTCTTCTGTCCAATACACAGCCAAAGTGTTAAATAAGCCTTATGCAAAACCAGTTTATGCTGCCAAGGACGACCATAAGCAAGATGCACATGGATAAAATTTTAGAATTGTAAAAAAAACTATTTTACCACTTTGAGGGTGGTGTTAAAAATAAATTATAAAACAATGAGTGCTAAAGTTTCTCCGATTAGGGAGCCATTGATAAATGGTAATAAAACTTACCATCAGATTACAGAAGACATTTGTGCGCCTACGGAGCGCGTGCCAAGTTTGCCTTGGGTTATTGGCTTTATTGTTGCCGTAACTGGTTTGGCGTTGTATGTATTTTGTCTAGCTTGGACTATTTGGTTCGGTATAGGTACATGGGATTTGAACAGAACCATTAACTGGGGCTGGGACATTACTAACTTCGTTTGGTGGGTCGGTATCGGACACGCAGGAACGCTAATTTCTGCTATCCTTTTGTTATTTCGTCAGAAATGGCGTACAGGGGTAAACCGAGCAGCAGAAGCAATGACTATTTTCGCTGTGGCTTGTGCAGGTCAATTCCCGCTCATTCACATGGGGCGTTTGTGGTTGGCTTTCTTTATTTTCCCTTATCCAAACACAAGAGGTCCGCTGTGGGTGAACTTTAATTCTCCACTACTTTGGGATGTATTTGCGATTTCAACGTACTTGACAGTATCATTACTGTTCTGGTACACAGGTCTTGTACCTGACTTTGCAACTGTAAGGGATAGAGCAAAAGGTCTTCGCAAAAAGGTATATAACTTTTTATCTTTTGGTTGGACAGGCTCTGCTAAGCATTGGCAACGCTGGGAGTCCTTATCATTAGTGTTAGCTGGTTTATCAACACCGTTGGTACTTTCTGTTCACACAATTGTGAGTTTTGACTTCGCCACATCTGTCATTCCCGGTTGGCATACCACGATTTTTCCTCCCTACTTCGTGGCAGGAGCTATTTTTTCTGGTTTTGCTATGGTGTTAACGCTAATGATAATCGCAAGAAAAATATTCAAACTAGAGGACTATATTACATTGGCGCACATTGAGTCTATGAATAAGGTTATCTTATTAACGGGTACTATTGTAGGTGTAGCTTACTTGACTGAGCTCTTCGTGGCTTGGTATTCTGGTTATCTGCCAGAGCAATGGGCGTTCTACAATCGTGTATTTGGTCCTTACTACTGGTCATATATTGGTATGATGACTTGTAATGTGTTATCACCACAAATTTTCTGGGTGCGCAAGTACAGAAGAAACATCGTTATCACTTTCGTATTGTCCATTTTTATCAATATCGGTATGTGGTTTGAGCGTTTTGTAATTATTGCTACCACATTAGCACGCGACTATTTACCATCAAGTTGGAGTTATTACACGCCTACTTGGGTGGAAATTGGTTTATTTGTGGGTACACTAGGATTATTCTTCACTTTATTCTTAATTTTTGCAAGAGTGGCACCAGTCATTGCAATCGCTGAAGTAAAAAGCATTTTAAAAACGGCTGGAAATCAATATGTTGGACCTGATGCAATACACCATCACCACGACCACGAGGTAAAAACAGTAGCAGAAGAGATTAAAGCAATAAAATAAGCAATAAAATAAATGTTGCTTTCAAAGTATGGAAAGCAACATCATAAAAAAATAAAACAATGGCAGCAACAGTAAATAAAGAAGTATTATATGGGGTTTATGATGATGAAGAAATCCTATTAGATGCCATCAAAGAAGCAAAAAGAGCGCATCTTGAAATCTGGGATGTGTTCTCACCATTTCCTGTGCATGGATTAGACCCACTACTAGGATTATCGGAATCGCGCCTACACATTGCAGGGTTTATCTATGGTGCAATTGGTACACTGACTGCGTTTTTATTTATGACTTGGGTATTCACAAGAGATTGGCCTATGATTTTTGGCGGTAAGCCTTACTGGTCAGTGCCATCTTTTATTCCAATAACTTTTGAATTGACCGTACTTTTTGCAGCGGTAGGTATGGTGGTTTCTTTTTATATTGTAAATGGTCAAGGTCCTGGTGTAAATAACGCTATCTTGGATGAGCGCATTACAGATGATAAATTCATTATTGCTTTCAGCGTGAACAATTATTCAGAGGAAGAAAAGGAAAAGTTAAGTCAATTCCTAAGTGGAACTGGGGCTTCTGAAGTCCTCACTAAAGAAATGCCTGCATAAACTTATAAAACAGAAAAAATTAAGAACGATGAATAAGCGACTAAAAAATATATTTTTCACATTGTTAATATCTATTGTGCTCTATTCCTGCCAAAATTCGGTAGGCAATAAAACGGGTAGTGAATACATGCCAGACATGGCGCATTCCATCGCCGTAGAAGCTACAACTTATAACTATTACTATCTAAATACTTGGGACGAGCAAAGTACAGTTAAGTTGAAAGATATGGCAGGTGGACGTTTACCTGTTAAAGGTACTGTACCCAGAGGATACGCTGCGATGGAAACGATAGAGGATGCCGTTAACACGCCGAATGCAATTGTAGTGCCAACTAATGGAAGCGTACCTTATCACTACGACGATACAGAGGAAGACAGAGCTAGAGCAACAGCAGATATACAAACCATTCCATTCCCGATTACTAAAATAGGTTTGGAAAAGGGAAAAGAACTTTACAATATATTTTGTGCAGTTTGTCATGGTACTGCTGGAAACTTCAATGATGGCATTTATGCTAGTGGCATCTATCCACTTGCTCCAGCAAACTTGATAAATGAAGAGTTCACACAAGCATCACCAGGAAGATATTATCATGCTTTGATGTATGGTAAAAATGCAATGGGGGCTTACAAGGATAAAATTTCTTATGAAGAACGTTGGCAAGTCATTCACTATATTTATTCTCTACAAGCTAAAGAGAAAAAGTTAGTGTATGGCGAGGAAAAAAACACACTGAATAGCTATGCTATTCCATTAGCAGCAATGGCGAAGCCTTCGACAGATAATGAAGTAGCTCCTAATGAGGCAAAAGATAACAGTATGTTATCATCTATCAAATAGTGTTAACACTGATAATGATAACTCGAAAGAGATAGAATTATTTTAATCAGATATTTACATATTATAAGCAACATTTAATCCTAGTGTAATGGATAATACATTTAAGTTCGAATCAAAACAAAAAACATTTTTGCTAGGTGGTATGGCATTGGGATTGCTTTGCTTAGCCATCACCTTTCTAACAGATGATAGTCTGCACACTCGTTTCTGGACGAATTATTTACATAATGTTACTTTTTTTACAGGCATTTCCTTCATGTCAATGTTTATTCTAAGTGCATTTCTCATCGCTTGGGCAGGTTGGTACACCTATTTTAAGCGCGTGTGGGAAGCAATGACACAATTCATGATAGTAGGATTAGTATTAATGTTGCCTGTGGTTGCTGGAGTGTGGCTAGGTTTTCACCGACTTTATCACTGGGCAGATGCGGATTCTGTGGCGGGGGACGAAATACTGCAATGGAAAAGTAGCTTTTTGAATCCTACAACATTTACTATAGCTTCTGTGCTGATTGTTGCCATTTGGTATTTCTTTGCCAATGCCTTCCGAAAAAGTTCTTTGGCAGAAGACCAAGGAGATGGTAGTTATGATCAAAATAAACGACAAACAGTTTTAGCATCTATATTTTTGCCAATAGCAGGTTTCTCCAGTGCTGCCGTGATTTGGCAGTGGATTATGTCTATTGATGCACATTGGTACAGTACATTATTCGCTTGGTACTGTGGTGCAAGTTGGTTTGTTTCAGCTATTGCGATTACGATTCTATTGTTGATTTATTTGAGAGGAAAAGGTTATTATAGTGATTTGAATGCTAGTCATTTGCACGATTTAGGTAAATATTTATTTGCATTTAGTATCTTTTGGACTTATTTATGGTTCTCCCAATTCATGTTAATTTGGTACGCAAATGTAGGTGAGGAAACAGTTTACTTTCAAACCCGTAGAGACGAGTATCCAGCATTATTTTTCTTGAATTTGGGCATCAATTTTCTAATTCCTTTCTTCGTATTAATGAGAAATGATACGAAGCGAAAAGCAGGTACAATGGCTTTTGTGGCTGGTATAGTCATATTAGGACACTGGATTGATTACTTTTTGATGATAAAGCCAGGTGCTTTGCATACTGCTCATGAGTTGATGGGGCATGCTCATTCCGCAACTGCTGATGCAGCACATGCAGGTGAACATCACTCTACTATTTTAGCGGGTTTTCATTACCCTGGATTGTTAGAATTAGGCACAATGCTTGGTTTCTTGAGTCTGTTCTTGTATGTGTTTTTTAATCAACTGGCTAAAGCGCCATTGATAGCTAAGAATGATCCGTATTTAGAAGAGAGTTTGGCTCACCATATAGAGCCACCTTATACAGATACTTTCTAAATAAGGTGTATTTATGCGAACTTACTTTTGAATAGTGTTGTTATGTTATTAACTTTGTTCAAAAGTTATTGAAAGATTTGAAAATAAAAATATCCACTTTAATTATATAGGAAATGATAGGTTTAATAATTTTAGGCATCATTGCATTGGTTGCCATAGTTACAGTTCAGATAGGTCGGTTAACAGAGTTATCGGCTAAAATTAGAGGTGAAGAAGAAGTACAGCTTCAAATAAATCGCAGCAGTGCAAACGGCTTAGTGTTATTTGGTGCAACCTTCCTAGTCGCTTGTGTCTGGTCTGCTCTGTATTATAAGAATTATATGCTAGGTTATGGACCGCATACATCAGCTTCTGTTCATGGAGCATCTTTGGATAGTCTGTTCAATTGGACATTATTCTTTACTGGAGTTGTGTTCTTTGCTACGCAGATTGCTTTATTTTGGTTTGCCTATAAATACAGAAGAACTAAAACAAGTAAATCAGTCTTTTTAGACCACGATAATAAGTTGGAATTAATCTGGACTGCTATTCCTGCCGTAGTAATGACTTTTCTGGTAGTAGGTGGATTAGATGCTTGGAACAAAGTAATGGCAGATGTTCCAGAGAATGGTACTGCTGTTTTAGTTCCTCAAAGCGATGAAGAGTACTTAGAAATAGAGGCAACAGGGTATCAGTTTGCTTGGGATTTAAGGTATCCAGGTGAAGATGGCAGATTAGGAACGAAAGATTTCCGATTGATTAATCTAGGCAACAATCCTCTCGGTCAAGATTGGACAGATGAAAAGAATTTGGATGATTTCATGCCAGGTGAAATTGTATTACCGGTTGGTCGTACAGTGCGTGTTAGAATCACGGCAAAAGATGTATTACATAACTTTTATCTGCCTCATTTTCGCGTAAAGATGGATGCTGTGCCAGGCATGCCGACTTATTTTGTGTTTACACCACAAGTAACAACAGAAGAGTATAGAGAAAGACTAAAAAATACACCCGAGTACAACCAGCCAGACCCAGATAGTCCAGATAAAATGAAATGGGAAACCTTTGAGTTTGAATTGGCTTGTGCAGAACTATGTGGTAAAGGGCATTACAGCATGCGTAGAGTCGTAAAAGTAGTAGAAGAGCGCGAGTATAAGAATTGGTTGTCAAAGCAGCAATCTTATTATAAAACTCAAGTGAGAGGGACTGATAGCGACCCAAATTTGGATAAGGTGTTGTCCTATGAAATAAAAGAACGTCGTGAAGAATTTAATCAAGCAGTAGAAAAGGCATTGACTGCTGAGGTTACCGACGATAAAGTGATAAGATTGAATTATGTAACTTTTGAAACAGGTTCGGATAAGTTAACAGATTTGTCAAAATACGAATTAGAGAATCTTATTGAAGTGCTTGGACGTTATCCCAATATGAAGATTGAAGTAGCTGGACATACAGATAGTACAGGTGAGGAAGAAAGTAATCAAACTTTATCAAATAATAGAGCTAACGCAGTTTTTAATTACTTAGTAAACAACGGTAAAATTGATGCCAACAGGTTAACTGCTAGAGGATATGGACAGAATCGCCCGATTGACACTAACGATACAGAAGAAGGGCGTTCAAAAAATAGAAGGACAGAGTTCAAAATATTGACACAGTAATTAATTATCGAAACAAACTTAAATTATTATAGGTATATGGCTGACGTATTAAATAAAACTCAACAAGAAGAAGAAGTATTGATTGAGGAACTAGGCTACGATGATGAGTTCCATGAACACCATCATGGAGATAAATATCAGTCTAATTTCATCACTACTTACATTTTTAGCCAAGACCATAAAATTATCGCTCGTCAGTTCTTGATTACAGGTATGATTTGGGCGATTATTGGTGGCTTAATGTCATTAGTTTTCCGTTTACAACTTGGTTTCCCCGCAGAAAATATTTCTTGGTTAAAGCCATTCTTAGGTAAGTGGATTCAAGTGAGTGGAGAAGGTGTAGGAACACTAGACCCACAATTCTACTACGCTTTGGTAACGATGCACGGTACTATCTTAGTATTTTTCGTGCTAACAGCCGGCTTGAGTGGAACATTTTCGAACTTGCTTATTCCATTGCAATTAGGTGCTAGAGATATGGCATCACCATTATTGAACATGTTATCTTACTGGTTCTTCTTTTTGTCCAGTGTAATCATGTTTTATTCTTTGTTCATTAGCACAGGACCATTCTCAGGGGGTTGGGTAGCTTATCCGCCATTGAGTGCGCTGCCACAAGCGTCTATGGGTTCTGGTGCAGGTATGACACTCTGGACAGTGAGTTTGGTTTTCTTTGTAGTTTCTGTACTACTAGGAGGGATAAACTACATAACAACAGTATTGAACTTGCGTACCAAAGGAATGACTTTGTGGAGAATGCCACTAACTATTTGGGCGTTTTTTGTAACAGCTATCATTGGTTTGTTATCATTCCCAGTATTAGTTTCTGCGTTTTTGTTATTAATGTTCGACAGAGGTTTAGGAACAAGTTTCTATTTAAGTGAGATATTCATCGGTGGTCAAGCATTAGACCATGTAGGTGGTAGCCCTATTTTGTATCAGCATTTGTTCTGGTTCTTAGGACACCCAGAGGTATATATCATTATTTTACCTGCAATGGGTATTGTTTCAGAGGTATTGTCTGTGCATTCTCGCAAACCAATTTTTGGTTACAAGGCAATGGTGTTTTCTATACTAGCGATTGCATTTTTATCTTTCTTAGTTTGGGCACACCACATGTTTATGTCAGGTGTCAACCCATTCATTGCCAATATCTTCGTAATTTTCACATTGATTATTGCTGTACCTTCAGCAGTAAAAGTGTTTAACTGGATTACGACGCTATACAGAGGTAATGTGCAGTTTAATTCAGCAAGTTTATTTGCGATTGGTTTTGTATCCATGTTCATCTCTGGTGGTTTGACGGGTATATTCTTAGGAAACTCTGCTATTGACATTCAACTGCACGATACTTATTTTGTAGTAGCTCACTTTCACATTGTAATGGGTATAGCAGCTTTCTTTGGTATGTATGCAGGGGTGTATCATTGGTTTCCTAAAATGTTCGGTCGTTTTATGAACGAAACACTAGGTAGAATTCATTTCTGGGGAACAATCATTGGTGCTTACGCTATTTTCTGGCCTATGCACTATTTGGGCATGGCGGGTGTACCAAGAAGATATTACAGTTTCGATGCTTTTGAAACATTTGAAAGTTTCGCTGGCTTGAACCAATTCATTACAGTAGCAGCTATTATTACCTTTGGTTTCCAGTTGTTAATGGTAATTAATTTCTTCTATAGCATTTGGTATGGTAAGAAGGTAGAGGATAAAAACCCATGGAAAGCTACTACATTAGAGTGGACGACACCTATCAAGCCTGGTCATGGTAATTGGGAAGGTAACATCCCTTCAGTACAGCGTTGGGCGTACGATTACAGAGAGGGTAGAGATGGAAAGGATTTCATTTCTCAAATTGAGCCTTTGACAGAAGAAGAATTGAAACAAGGGGTAGCACATTAAAAAGTGTTCACCAATTTAGGATAAATCAAATAAAAGGGTGACAGGCGTTCGTGCTGTTGCCCTTTTTAACAAGTAAAAATGAATCAAGGAAGAACAAACTCAATAGCACGTGGTGTTGAAACAAAAACATTTGTCGTAGGGCATCACATTGCTGACTTCAATGCTTTGGTAAAATTAAGGCTTACTTTAACAGTTGTGTTTTCCTCTGTTATGGCGTTTTTGATTGCGACGCAGGCAGTAATTAATCTTTCTCATGTTTTAGTGTTAACCATCGGCGGTTTTCTGGTAACTGGTTCAGCTAATATTATGAACCAAGTGCTTGAGCGCGATTACGATAAACTAATGAAGAGAACTGCTAACCGTCCAATTGTACAGGGGCGTATAGAAGTACCAAATGCTGTATTGCTCTCCGGTTTAATGAGTTTATTTGGAATTACTTTTCTAGCTTTATTTAATGCAGGTACAGCCCTTTTGGGTATGGTGGCTTGGATGAGTTATGCTTTCATGTACACACCTTTAAAAAGAGTAAGTTCAGCAGCAGTAACTATTGGTGCAATATCAGGTGCATTACCAACTCTTATTGGCTGTGTAGCAGCTCAAGGCGGTATAACCTCGCTAGGGTTAACTCTTTTTGCCATACAATTTCTTTGGCAATTTACCCATTTTTGGTCAATTGGCTGGTTAGGTTTTGAAGATTATAAGAAAGCAGGTTATAAATTTATACCTCAAAATCAACAAGGAAATGTAGATAAGCGGATTGCTCATCAGGCATTATTATTTGCAATTTTGCTTGTGCCAGTTAGTGTACTTCCTTACTATTTAGGGATTACCGGTGGTATTTCAATGGTATTTGTGGGAATATTAAGTCTTTTGTTTGCCTATTTCGCTTGGAATTTTTTGAAAAAATTTGACCGAAAAGCAGCATTGCAGTTGATGTTTAGTTCATTTTTCTACATTCCAGTAGTGTTATTGTTGTATTTTTTTGATAAACTATAATAAAACATTACAAAAAGCATAAAATCAATAAAATTGAATATGGAAGTAGCAGCAAGACAAGAAAAAGTTAGAAATAAAATAGCGTCAAAGAAATTCACACTTTATGTGGCTTGTGCTAGCATCTTAATGATGTTTGCTGCATTTACGAGTGCTTATGTGGTAAGACAGGCAGCGGGTAACTGGCTTGAGTTTAAATTACCTGCTATTTTTTGGTACAATACAGCAGTTATTGTTGTTAGTAGTATTGTATTACAGTTATCTTTTTATAATTTCAAACGAGGAAATACCCTGATATATAGAAGTTTATTATCTTTAACTTTCTTATTGGGAGTATTATTCGTTGTTCTGCAATATCAGGGTTGGTTAGCACTGGAGTCCATTGGCGTAGAATTGACTGGGAATCCATCGGGGTCTTTTATTTATGTTATCTCGGGTGTTCACGCAGCTCATGTACTTGGTGGTTTAGCTGCTTTGAGCGTAGCCATGATTCATGCCTTTGCCTTAAAGCACAAAGTGACACCTGCAAGAAAATTGCGCTTTGATTTAACACTAACTTACTGGCACTTTGTAGGTTTTCTTTGGATATATCTAATAGTGTTCTTTACTTTGCAGGGATAAAACTTAAAAATGAAAATTAGAGTGAAAAACTCTTAACATAATGTTGATCGCTTAAATATAAACAAACAATGGCAACAGGTACAACTCTAGTCGAAAAAGACTTACATCACAGTGAGCATCATGAACACCACATAGAAGAGGGGTGGGACGGTGGCGACAAAAAGCCCTTTGCAGCCTCTTATGGTAAGTTGATGATGTGGTACTTCTTACTTTCGGATGCCTTTACTTTTGCAGGTTTCTTAATTGCCTATGGGGCGTTGCGTTTCAGTATGCCAACTTGGCCTGTTGCAGACGCAGTATTCTCCACTGCGCCATTAGGTATTCACAATCTTTTCCCTGGCGGTAAAGCACCACTCATTTTTGTAACCTTCATGTCTTTCCTTTTGATTGTTAGTTCTGTAACAATGGTACGAGCGGTGCAAGAGGGGCGAAGAGAAAACAAGCAAGGAGTAGTGTTTTGGATGGTACTGACTATTATTGGTGGCATTGGATTCTTGAGCTGTCAGGCTTGGGAATGGGCAAACCTAATTGGTGAAGAACACATGTCCGTTACCACAAATCCTTTCGGCACTCATAGGTTCGATGGCGTTTATTTAGATGATGAGCATGGACATCCTTACAAAGATGGTGAGGTAAGAGAAACATTTGAGGCAGGTGAGACCTACCTAATACATAAAGAAGAAGGTGAGTGGTTGCAACGCCGTTATGTAACCAATGAAGGTGTAGAAGGCAAACAATCATTCGGTCCTTTCCAATTTGGTGCATTATTTTTCTTCATCACAGGTTTTCATGGATTTCACGTATTTTCCGGCATAGTCTTCTTGATTATTATTGCTTTGAATGCTGGAAGTGGTTTATATGTGGAAAGGCGAAATGGTTACGAAATGGTGGAGAAAATAGGCTTATATTGGCACTTTGTAGATTTAGTGTGGGTGTTTGTATTCCTTGTTTTCTATTTATTGTAGAATAGGTCGTTGATAATCAAATTCGTTCACAACAGAAAAAATAAAAATAATGAGCCAAATATCTTACGAGCAAGCCAAAAAAGATGTCTTTAGAGGCTTTTGGTTGCTTTTTATCATTACTATCATTGAAGTTGTTATATCCCTTTTTGGAAAAGGTTGGTTAGGTATTCCTGTACATAAAATTTGGTGGCTCTACGGTATTGCTGCCTTAGTAATTATTGGACTTTCTATTTACAAAGCCAATTATATTATCATGGAGTTTATGCACTTAGGGCATGAGGTAAAAGGATTGAAATTCAGTGTGTTATTGCCAACTGCACTTTTGATTTGGGCAATTATTGCTTTCTTTCAGGAAGGAGATTCCTGGAAAAATAGAAGGGAATTGATTAAATCAAAAAATGCTATCCAAGTGGATGAAGCTAGTCAAAAAACGGATGATGCGCTCGATTTGAGAGACTAATTGCAAATGCAATTTAAAAAAGGCGAGCTTTTCAGTTCGCCTTTTTTATTTCAAACCTTCCATAATGAGTTTTGTTATCCAATTAGTCAATTAAAGCATTTCATGATAAAAAAAATCATTCAGTTCTCAGCATTAGGGCTTATGCTCGTAGTATTACCGTTAGGTTCGCTTATTTATTTGCGAAAAGGTTATTTTGAAAGATATGATGCCTTGCAAATGTTAAAAGACTACGGTAAAGTACCCATTTTTGAACTTCGGCAGCAGGATGGTAGCCCTTTCACTAATGCTAATTTGAAAGGTCGCTATGCCGTAATTGGAAAAATAGAATCTTTCGATGAGGCAAACCCTGTCATTGAACAATCAAAAAAGTTGTTTAAACAATTTGGTGATTCCAAAGAAATGGCACTTTGTACTTATGTCGCAGATTTTGATTCCATAAAGATTCACGATTTTATGGAAAAAGTAGCTTTTCAAGACACTGTTAGTCGTTGGTATTTTTTACATGGCGATGATGCTATTACTAGCATTTTGGCAAATCAACCAAGTGAAATACTGGCGTTGGTGGATACTGCTTCAGTTGTAAGGAATTTTTACAAAGTGTCTGATAATCAGTCAATTGGTGAAATGGCAAAACATATTGCTATGTTTGTTGCTCCATTAAAGAGACGGGCTGAATTAGAGTTTAAAAGGGAAAAAGAAAAATAAATCGGTTAAATTAATATAACAAAACTATGGCAACAGACAATTTTCTTTTGAAAACTCCAAATACCAAAGCAGCTAAACAACTTAATTTGTTAGCGTGGATTGTTACAGTGGCTGTACTTTTTTTAGTAGGGCTTATGCGTCAGGTAAGCCTACCACTACCTAACGGTTGGGACTTAAGTTTTTTACCACCTTTTCATGCTAGCTTGAATGCTTTGACTGCAGTGTCACTCATCGTTGCACTTGTATTTATTAAGCAAAGAAATTTCAAAGCGCATCGTGCAGCGATGACTGTTGCGATTGTGCTTTCAGCAATGTTTTTATTGTCTTATGTAGCTTATCATTTCACGCATAATTCTACCATTTATGGTGATTTCAACAAAGATGGTATTTTGGATGCTACCGAAAAAGCTAGTATTGGTAGTGCAAGAACGTTGTATTTAGTGCTGTTGCTGTCGCATATTGCGCTGGCAGCTATTATTTTTCCGTTTATTTTATTTACTTACATTAGAGCATTTACCAATCAATTCACAAGACACAAAAAAATGGCGAGATGGGTTTATCCCTTTTGGTTATATGTCGCCATTACAGGACCTGTGGTTTATTGGATGCTACGACCTTTTTATTAGAACTAGGTTAGCTATTAAGGTGTTTTATAAGTGTTGGTATAGATGGTAAAATTTAATCGTAAAACAATGAACAAGCAAATTATAAAAACCGGAATATTATTTTTCATCGTCCTGATATTGCTGATGGGTTTTAGTGAAACGCTGGAAGCGCAATGTCCGATGTGTAAGATTGCAGCCCAATCCAATATGAAAAACGGAGGTACAGCAGGTAGGGGTTTGAATGCTGGTATTCTTTACATGTTAGCTACGCCTTATCTTATTGTTGGCACAATTGGCTTTATTTGGTGGCGCAACAGGAAAAAGCAAAAAGAGGAATAAACAATCCTTTGGTCTAAAACTTGGGTGGTAATTTTCCTTATTTCACTCAGTATGCTCAGTTTTTACAAAAAAACGGCTAAGATGAGTTCTATTTTAGCCGTTTTCTTTATCATTATTAGTAGTTTAACTTATCGCACCAGCGTAACATCACCTTTTCCAGTAAAAGTTTCTGAGACACTTCTCAATCGGATAGTGTAGTAATAAACATAAACATCAGAAGCCAATTCTGTGTTGCCATCACCATTTTTAGTACCATCCCAACCATTGTTAATGTTGTTGCTTTGGAATACTAAATTTCCCCAACGACTAAATATTTTCATATCGAAAGATTCAATCTCTAGCCCTTGTGGATAAAGCACTCTGAACACATCATTTCGCTGATCGCCGTTCGGTGAAAACGCATTTGGTACTTCAAATGTCACAGGAAGCACTACTATTGAGATGTTTCTTATCGTCTGGCAACCGTTTGGTGTAGTTATCCGCACTTGATATTGAATAAGACCTGCCACTGCTGCGTCAGTATTATCTGAAGTAGTACGTTCGCCACTATCAATAAGTCCACCGTTGGCAAACCATTCGATTTTAGCATTTCCCAAGTTTGTACCCAACTCAGCTTCCAAGAAAATAGTTGTTCCAGCAAAAACAGTGTCAATTACCCGATTATTTGCGTTTCTAGCAACTAGATTAGTAATTGGAATAACCGCTTCTGGCGTGACTGTAACACGCTGTGTAAGTATGCCACATGCGTAAGTGAACGTTACTTCGTAAGTGGTTGTTTCTGTATCATTTATAGTTATTGCTCTGTTGGTGGTTATCACAGCTGGATTGCCTAGCACACGCCACGCTACATTACCAGCAACAGGACTTTGTAAAGTCAAAGTAGTTGAACTTCCTGCGCAATAAGTAAGATTGCCTGTCACTTGAATGTTTTGTTCACTTAATACTTGAATGACAACAGAAGTTTCTACTGCTGGGCAATCACCATTCTGAGCGATTACCCTGTAAGTAGTGGTAACTATTGGACTAACTTCGGGCGTTGGATTGGTTACTGTACCAAAAGTTGGGTCAGTAGAAGTCCAAATGTAAGTTGCTCCTGGCGTAACGCTTGTATTTAGTCGAACAGTTTCTCCAGGACAAATGATGGTATTTGCTGGTGGGCTAATCATCGGAGGAGGTAGGGATTCTATTGTGACTGAAGCAGTTCCCGGGCACATTTTATCAGACATAACTTGAACATTGTATGAACCTCCCTGCGATGCAACAGGGTTTGGGCAATCCGTACAACTTAGTCCCTCCGTTGGTGTCCACATGTAAGATGATATTGGCACATTATTTAAAGGGGCAACAGTTAGATTAACTCCACTGCCACCTGCACAAATCTTGGCATCTTGTGGTAATATTTCTACTTCTGGTAATGGATTTACTTCAATTCTTGCAGAATCATTGGAAACACAAACGCCATTGGTTGTTTTTCTGAGATAAAATCGAGTAGTATCGGGCGTTACCACTAAGTTAAATAGACTATCTGGTGTTTGTTGCCCATCAGAAGGTGTCCACTCGAATTTGATATTAGGAAATTCAAATGGCTCATAGGTAGTTGAAGTAAGAATGACAAATTCACCTTCACAAATGGTCGTATCCGCAGGCATTATGCTGAGGTCAACGGGAAGGGAATCCACGCTAATCACAATAGAATCTATTGCTATACAACCTTGATTTTCAATTTGTACAAAATATTTGGTTAATTGACTTGGCGAAGCGGTTACCCTTAATCCAACTGTGGTAGAAAGCGACCCATCATTAGGAGTCCAAGTAGGTTGCACTGTGGAAGGTTGTGTCCTCAAGGAATCTAGTCGTAATTCAATGGAAGTGCCTTTGCAGATTGATGCGTTTACTGTTTCTGGTGCAAACACAACAGCAGCAGGAGTAACGTTAATCTGAACATCTTGAATTACCTCACAAGCACCTCTTGTGGCAGTTAAGCGATATACACCTGAATTTTGAGGTCTTGCAGTAGTATTCAGTTGGTTAACGTTCTCGAAATCACGGGTATCTACTCCTGACCATAAGTAAGTTACTCCATTTTCTGGCTGTGAAAAAGAGAGGGTCAATGTTTCATTTTGGCAAATTGTAGTGTCCTCCAAAATTTGAAACACAGGCGGCGTAAACACTTCTACCAAAACACTATCCAAAGAAGCCAAAGGGCAAATACCATTTTCTACGGAAACAAAGTATTTAGTGGTCTGTGTAGGCGTAACTTGGGGGTTGCGTTCATTGGAGATAAATCCCTCAGGCACAGAACGCCAAGTGTATCTTAAATCACCTGAATTATTGTTGCTTCCTAAGAAAAGGCTATCCCCAAGACACAACTTTGCATCGTTTGCAACCTCAAATTGAGGTGCGGGTTGTGAAAGTACGGTTAATCTAAATTCATCCGATGTTGGACAATCAGGTGTATTTAAGCGAACAGAAATAGTATAAGTCCCTGCAACAGAAGAAGTAATAATAGGATTAGGACAATCAGTGCAACTTAATGCCACTTGTGAAGGTGCTGTCCATTCATAAGTGGCACCAACAAAATCTGAACCAGCATTTACTTGAAACGATTCGCCTAGACAAATCGTCACGTCGGGTCCTGCTTCGACACCGAGAACTTTTACTTCTACTGCAACAGTGTCCTGTGTACAAACACTAGAAACAATTGCTTTGTAAATCGTTGTTTCTGTTGGTGAGGCAATGGGATTTAAGCAATTAGCACAAGAAAGCGATTCACTAGGCGACCAAACGATGTTATCAAGACCAGGACTTAGAAGCAGTTGAGCAGAACTACCTCTACAGATTTCTGCATCTTCTATTAGTGGTTTCACTGGAATACGTGCTAGCACTTCTGGTGTTGAAGGCGACCAATTCACCAGAATACCATTATTTTGAATGTCATTGCCAAAATCATTAATTAACACTACATAAACTTGTCCTTCTTGCACGTCAATCGTGCGCACAAAATCATCGCCAAGTGGACTAGGGAGTAGTGGAGTTAAGCAGTCAAAATTATCGGTTATGCGATAGCGGAAAATGGGGTGAATGTCCGCCAAACCTGTACGTCCTGTGTTAGGCGCCCATGAGCTTCTGATTGGTTGATTTCGTTCTATGAAGCGGACGATGCCTGCTTTGTCGTTGCATACCTGTTCACTGGTAAAAGGACCCCAAATGTTGAAGTCTATGTCGGAAGGCACATCCGCACTTTCTAAAATGAAACCAAATTTTCCATTAGCTTGTGCCTGAATGGTGAACCAAAAAAAATCTGCCTGCAAACCTTCATTTTGCCAACAACCCGAGTTAACACCTTCTCGAAGTTGAACGTCCTTAAAGCCATCTTGAAAGACAAATAGTGAAGGCACACCACCATCTACTGCCAAACAGCCATTAAGTGGATTGCAAAGTGCATCCAATAAGGCAGGAGAAAGCGTGCAATCCGATTCTTGAATAGAGATATTGAAATTAGTGCATCCCAAAGGTTGAGCTACCACGATGTAGTAAGTTCCTCTTGTTTCAAAGTTTACGCTACGCAAAAATCCGCTAGTGGATTTGGCAACACAAGTTGCATTTGGGTCAGTTGGCGGTGCGTCCAATACTAAAACGCCTGTGTTAGGTTGTGCATTTTCCACAGCAATAGTGGCACAAATACCACCGGGCGAGTTGAAAATTAAGACTTTTTCAGGGCCATTGAGAAAAATATCTGTACCGCAGGCGGTTTGTGCAAAAGTAGCTGGTGTACCGCAGGAAGTTAAGTTGGCACTAAATGGTAAAGTGTTGACCACAGTGGCCTGCTCAATGCTTGTTCGTGCGCAACCTGCTGTGTTACAACGCCATCGCAATTCAAAACCAGGTCGGCGAGTAGCAAAATCAGAAACAAATCTAGCGGTTACACAATTTGAACTGGCTTGTATTGGGAATGGCGTGCCTAAATTTGCACCTGTTATGCGTGCAATAAGTGGTGCTTGTATGTTATCGCCTGCATGTAAGGAAAGAATATCAAAGCCAAACTCCATATCGTAGTTGACGATTTCCATTTGGATGCAGCTATGCGGCAAACTTGGACAAATAGTAAAAGTTAGGTCTTCATTATTTTGATAGTTGCCACTTGAACCTCCAGAGTCAAACAGCGTTCCACTACAAGCCGTTGAGCCAGCAGCACTTCCCATATTGAAGGGCGGAACAAATTCTTCAATGCAAAGTGAAAAATCACCTGCATTGGGTGTTGCAGAGGCTGTATAATCGTTAACTCTAATGAAGAATTGCTGATTTGCAGGTAAATTATTAATCTGAAGCGATACGCTGCGTTGCCCATTTTCAGCGGAAACACACTGCAACTCTGAAAGCGCGTTACAATTACCTCGATAAAGGGTTACTTGTGGATTGGTCAGTGGATTATTCGTTCCACGCACGCCATCTACTCGAATGATGTAGTTTTGAATGCCTGCTGTGGTCGTAAATCGAAACCATACATCGCGTTGTGTTGTACCGCCTACAAAACAACTTGGGCTATTGTTGCTGCCAATATTGGAAGTTGTTGCCCCAACATTGGTAAATCTGACATCAGGCTGACAAATAGGGGCTGCACCTAAATTGATACCTGTTGAGCATTCATCGTTCACTACCTGCCCAAAAGCATTGATAGATAACCCAATAAAGAAGAAAAGTAGAAGTTGAAAATATCTCATTCGCACAATTTGTATTTGTATTTGTATTTGTTAAGGGAAAACGCTTTTGTTATTGAAGAATCTGTTTACATTATTGTCAATGTGATGAAAAATATCCCTTAGAACTCTCGTTAGCCAAAAATAGTGATTTTTTGATATTCCAATCCTTAAAATAAGGATTCTTTACAAACATACTAATATAAAGCGTCAATAACAACGATTTTATTTTGCGATAAATTAGATTCTACGGTATTTTGACTGCTAATCCCCATAGATTGGAAAGACCATTTATCAAAACAAAAGAAAAAAAATACTATTTACAGAACATTGACAAAAATTGAATAGTTATGTATATACATAGAATTAATAAATGAATAACTTGAATACCAGATTTACAGAAGCTTTCCTTGAAGATGCTACCGAAACACTTCGTGCAGTTGCACATCCTATTCGATTAGCAATGATTGATTTGCTGGCTCATCATGGGCAGCTATCCGTTTCTGATATACACGAAACGCTAGATATACAACAAGCTGTGGCTTCTCATCATCTTAGAATCCTCAAAGGTAAGGGTGTTGTAGAGGTAACTAGAGATGGGAAAAACTCTATCTATGCCCTTTCTACGGAAGATTTTCGTTTAATTCTGAATATACTTGAAAAGGTTAAGTAATTAATCGAATAACCACTATTACTTTACAGATACTTTAATGATTACCGAACTGCTTGCAAAACCCTAATGGTATATTCAACCATATCGGCTGTAATGTCCATGTGCATAACAAAACGCACTGTTTGTGTGCCAAAAGCAACTGCTAAAATTCCTTTTGCCTTAAGCTGCTCCAAAAAAGTAGCTGCTGTAAAAGGCGCTTTTACAGCAAAAATCAAAATATTGGTGTGAACAGGGCGAATATGAGCAACATACGGCTGCTCGCTTAGAACTTTTGCCAGCATTTTAGCGCGGTCATTGTCTATTTTCAATCGAGTTATGTGATGGTCTAAGGCATAAATGCCGGCAGCAGCAAGGTATCCCGCTTGGCGCATTCCGCCACCCATTACTTTGCGATAGCGCCGAGCTTGTTGTATGAAATCAGTATTGCCGACTAGCAAAGACCCCACGGGCGCACCTAAACCTTTGGAAAGACAAATGGAAATGCTATCGAACATCGCACCTACGGCTTCTGTACTTTCGCCTGTTTCCACTAGCGCATTGAAAAGTCGTGCACCATCCAGATGTAAGGCTAAATTTTTTGCCTTGCAAAGTTGATGAATCGGCATAATTTCTTCCAAATTATAGTAACTACCACCCCCCTTATTGCAAGTATTTTCTAGCACCACTAATTTTGTTCTAGGCAACCAATCGTAATTGGGTTTAATGGCACTATCAATTTGCGCAGCCGTAATTTTTCCGTTCTCTCCTTTTATCAAGTTTATCGCTACGCCTGAATGAAAGGCATACCCGCCCGTTTCGTATTGATAGATATGGGAGTTTTCGTCGCAGATGACTTCATCCAAAGGTTGTGTATGGGTTTTGATGGCAATTTGATTGGTCATCGTGCCAGAAGGACAAAATAGAGCAGCTTCCTTGCCAAACATCTCAGCTACTTTGGCTTCTAAGGCGTTTACGGTAGGGTCTTCCCTAAAAACATCGTCACCTACTTCTGCTGAAAACATGGCATTTAGCATCGCTGGTGTAGGCTTGGTAACCGTGTCGCTAATTAAATTGACCATCATATAATCTTTTCTTAATTTAGTTGTTATTATTGGCAAAGTCTATCTTTGTTTTCAAATATAAAAGTAATGATTCGTTTAGCAGTATTTGTTTTTGTCCTTCTTTTCTTGTCTAGTTGCGACAATGAAATCAACCTTACTACCGACTGGAAAGATATTCCTATTGTTTACGGCATACTAGATAAAAATGCTATGGTCAATTACATACGTGTAGAAAAAGCATTTCTCGACTCAAAAACCAATGCTTTTGAGATTGCCAAAATAGCAGATTCTATCTATTATCAAGAGGTATTGGTGCAACTGGAGCGTCCAAAAAGAAATGAACGCATCACTTTGCAGCGGGTGGATGCAAGCAAAGAAGGTATTGCAAGAGAGAAGGGAATATTTGCTACTGAACCTAATATCCTTTATAAACTAGATTTACCACGCTCCGAACAGTTACAAAATGGGGAAGAAGTGCGCATCATCGTTACGCGCAGTGATAAATCCACACCAGCTACGGCTACAACAATCATTATTGACGACTTCATCATCATCGCAGGGCAACCCGCTGACTTAGTAAATTGGAGCGAGTATGACCGCCCAGTGCGCATCTCATGGCGACCTGAAGGTAGAGCCGCTACCGTTTATGATGTCAAGTTTCTCATTAATTACGATGAATCCACTAGCAACGGCGAATTTTTACCCAAAGTCTTAGAATGGACAGTAGCTAGAAACTTTGCACGCGAGGATTTCAATAGCCAACGATTGGGAGTAGAAGTGTTGGGGCAAGCATTTTATCGTTTTCTACAAAGTGAACTGCCCACTTCTTCCAATGTGCGTCGCCGATTCAAAAATATGGACTTGCAAGTTATCGCTGGTGGGCGAGAATTGCTAGAATACATTGCGCTTCGCAATGTGAATGCTGGCATTACCAGTTCACAGGAAATACCATCTTACACCAATGTGCAGAATGGGCTGGGTGTGTTTACTTCCATCAATATAGCAGAAAAAAAGGGTATCCGTTTAACTGGACCTGCTATTGATTCTTTAAAAGAGGGTAGAATCACTAGAAACCTAAACTTTATGGACTAGCTCTTGGCTAGTCTCTACAAATATTTTGTTAAATTACGATCCGTTAGAATATCTTTCAGCTCTTTTAGCTGCTGATAACGCTTAGGCAATACCCGCTTAAATGCTTCTTTGACTGCTACAAAAGTTCCTCTTTCCATCATGTCAGGAACCATTTTTTTGACGGTATCTGTTACAAACATTAAGTCGTGCAACAAAATAGACTTCAATGAAGGAATGTCATGCCAATCTGCTTCTACAGCATATGCCTGCTCAAAGATACCTTCTTCGCTATCTTCCACAGCATCAAGTTCTATAATTTGAGCATTTTTCTCCAAAGCAATCGCTCTGACCGTTTCTATATCGCCTGTCGGTAATTCCCAGTATTCATCGCCTTTTTTCATCATAAAGACCTCTAAACCATTGTCATTCACACGATAGATGAATAAATTGGATGTGTTTTTCATGCATTAAATTTAAATAATAAGCACTTTAACAGATGCTCGCAAAAAAAGGTTGTCAAATAGTTAACAAAGAAAAGTGGTAATCTCTGATTTGTAAGTTGGGTGGTTGATGGTTAGCGAGTTAGCACGTTGGCTTTTTGGGTAACATCGCCCACGAATTAATTCGTAGGCTATTGCTGTTATTATAGGGTTAATTCCTTTTCGCAGGTATGAAAGATTAAACACTCTACAACGCTTTATCAATTTCCTTGAGTTCGATTTCCTCATAATTGCCGAACCAGTCGGTCAATTTTTGGCGGGCTTTGGTGCGCACTTCTTCATTGATATAAGAAGCTACTGTGACCAAGCCAAAACTAAGAATGCCAATATCATCGGTGAAGCCCACAAACGGTGTGATGTCTGGCACAGCATCAGAAATCAACACCAAATAGCCCAACGCCCCCATGATGATGCGCTTTGCCCATGCAGGCGTTTCCTTACGTTGGTAGGCATACCAAAGCAGCAGCACCATGTAAGTCGCTTTGATGCCAAGACCTTTAGCAAAACGCTTGAATTTTCCCCAAAAACTACTTTCGTCAAAGTGCTGCTCGGTTTTTTCCAATTCTTGCTTCATGTTTTTTAGCTTATTTGTAAGTGTAAAACAATGCTGACGAAAAAGTAGTTGTAGCGATTCAACGATTCTACATGGCGTTTCGTCGGAAACTAAAGATGAGGTTGATAATAAATGTTCATTTCTTATGTTTAGTTTTTCTCGGAATACCACTATTTCTAACACGCTTACATTCCAAGCAAAACTCAATAATGAACATTTTTTTTATTATCAAACCTTAGTAGCTTTACGCACCATTATTTTGACAATTGTAAACACAAACAGATGCTTTCAAAAGGGCTTTATTTACAACGACGCAAGCAACTCATGGAGCAAATAGGGGAGGGGCTTATTGTTCTAATAGGCAATGAAGAGGTGGGCATGAATTGCACTGCCAATCCTTATCCATTTCGGCAGGATAGTTCTTTTTTGTATTTTATTGGATTAAACCAACCGAATTTAGTGGCAATTATTGATGTGGATGCTTATAAAACGCATCTTTTCGGCAGTGATTCCACGATGGAAGATATTATTTGGATGGGTGAACAAAGCAGTATAAAGGAATTAGCAGCTCAGGTGGGAATACATAATTGCGCCGACCATCAACAACTGGCTTCTATGTTGCATCAAGCTAAGAAAGCCAATCGCACCATTCATTTTTTGCCGCCCTATCGCTTGCGCAATGCACAAAAACTAAGTGCTTGGTTGAATATTCCTTTGGAAGCTATTGGTTCGCATGCTTCTCAAAAGCTAGTAAAAGCAGTGATTGCACAGCGTTCTGTAAAAACAGCCGAAGAAATTGCGGAAATGGAAAAAGCTCTGAATTGTAGCAAAATCATCCACGAAACGCTAATGCAGCGTGCCAAAGCAGGTATGAAAGAAGCAGCATTAGTAGGAATGGCGAAAGGCATTGCTTTGGCAATGGAAGGCGATTTGGCATATCCACCCATAGTAACTGTAAACGGACAAACACTTCATAATCACTACTATGGCAATACTTTGCAATCAGGACAACTGCTATTGGCAGACGTAGGGGCAGATGTTGCCAGCCATTACGCCAGCGACATCACGCGAACTTTCCCTGTGGATACTACTTTTTCAACCCAACAAAAAGAAATTTACGAAATTGTCCTTCAAGCGAACACCACCGTCATTACACAACTAAAACCCAATGTTGCTTATCGAGATATGCACTTTTTGGCAGTAAAAATTATTGCAGAAGGTTTAATTGCACTGGGTTTGATGAAAGGCAATGCCGATGAAGCAGTGGCAGCAGGCGCACATGCGTTATTCATGCCGCACGGTTTGGGACATATGATTGGTTTGGATGTGCATGATATGGAGGATTTAGGCGAAGATTATGTTGGTTACGACGAAAATCAACAACGAAGCGAGCAATTTGGGACTGCCTATTTGCGCTTGGCGAAAAAAATGTTGGCGGGTTACACCTTGACCGTTGAACCCGGCATTTACTTTATTCCCCAACTGATAGACCAATTTCAACAGGAGCGCAAGTTTACCAATTTCATTGAATATGCTAAATTAGATGAGTACCGAACTTTTGGTGGTATTCGCATTGAAGATAATATACTGATAACCAATGACGGTTGCCGAGTTTTAGGAGAACCCATCGCCAAAACAGTAGCAGAAGTGGAAGCGTTGAGAAGTAAATAGCAAAAAAAATATAATGAACATAAAAGATAACATACAACGATTGGCTGCTGATTATCATCAAGAAGTGATTGGTGTGAGAAGACATTTACATCAATTTCCTGAGTTGTCTTTTGAAGAAAAGGCGACTGGTCAATTCATCGCCAACACTTTAGCTGAAATGGAAATTCCACATCAACATGGTTGGGCAGAAAATGGAGTGGTGGCTATCATTCAGGGTAAAAATCCCGACAAAAAGACAATTGCGCTGCGTGCAGATATAGATGCTTTGCCGATACAAGAAGCCAATGAAGTAGCCTATAAGTCGCAACATGAAGGCATTATGCACGCTTGTGGACACGATGTACATACGGCTTCATTGTTAGGTTCTGCAAAAATTTTACATCAACTTAGACATCAATTTGAAGGGCAAATAAAACTGATTTTTCAGCCTGCTGAAGAAAAAGCACCTGGTGGCGCATCTATACTCATCAAAGAAGGAGTTTTGAAAAACCCTGCACCTTTGAGCATTCTTGGGCAACATGTTCATCCACCTTTGGAAGTAGGTAAAATTGGTGTTAAAGCGGGAATGTTTATGGCTTCTACAGATGAAATCTATGTGACCATTACAGGAAAAGGTGGACACGGTGCAACACCGCATCAATGCGTTGACCCTGTACTCATTGCATCGCACATGATAGTAGCTTTGCAGCAAATTGTCAGTAGAAATAGCGACCCAACCATGCCTTCGGTATTAACCTTTGGATATATTGCTTCACAAGGTGGAGCAAATAATGTGATTCCTAACACAGTGCGTTTGGAGGGTACTTTCCGAACGATGGATGAACAGTGGCGCAAAGCAGCCCATCAGAAAATGCAAAAAATGGCACTTGCCATAGCAGAAGGTATGGGGGGGACTTGCGAATTTAATATTGTGGTAGGCTATCCTTTTCTGGTTAATGAGGAGCAACTCACGGCTAGAGTGCGCACTTTTGCTGAAGATTATTTAGGCAAAGAACAAGTCGTGGATTTGCCCATACGAATGACGGGTGAAGATTTTGCCTTTTACACTCAAGAAATTCCAGGCTGTTTTTATCGCTTAGGTGTCCGCAACGAGGCAAAAAAAATTACTTCTAGTGTGCACACCAATACTTTTGATGTGGATGAAGATTGTTTGTTGCACGGCATGGGTTTAATGGCTTGGTTGGCGATTAAGGAGTTGGGGAATTGAATCAATATTTTGATGGATAAATTGGTATTCTTAAGAAATTAAAAATTTAAACATGCTCTAAGGTCTAATATTAGTAAATTAACATTATCATTAAAAAACTTTATAGCAGTTTTGATGTTTTTGTATTTATAATAGTATTACTATTATTGTAGAATGTAATTAAAGAAAATAGTGATGACTTATATTTGAAATTCAGCAGATTATTACACCATTCTAGTTCATTCACATAAAACAACCATTAACTATGCAAATGCAGGAAATTGTTAGACAACATTATCCCAATGCAAAAACAGGTGCAGAGGTAACCGAAACTTTTCTTGACCTTTTACAAAGTGAATATAAAAGCAACCTAAAAAAAATGCTTTTTGCCACTTCTGTATGTTCCGATGACGTTAACGTCTCCACAGATTTTAGACGTGTATTGAGCCGACCTTTCACTATGGGTGGACTAGGGGGGTTACCTTACGCTGGTTTTACAGGTATGGTAGCTTTTTCTCACCATATTCCAGATGGTGGCGATGCGCTTATATTTTACGGACCGCACATTGGTATTACTGATGATGGTGAATTGGGGAGAATGCGCCGATTGGGACAAAAGCGTTTAACCAACAGCTGTGGAGCGTTGATGTTAGCCTTAGATAGATTTCAGCACGAAGAAAATGATGAGGATATATATGTACCTCAAAATGTAGATTATGATTATCAGCAGGTATTGTTAGAGAGAACGCTAATGCCTTTTAAAACTCAGATTTTAGAATCAGAAAATCCTAAGAAAGCAATTACAGATTATACTTATATGCAAATAAATAAGCAAATTCAAAGGCTTGTTAGAATGTCCATCAAAGAATTTAATTGCGAAAAGATTTTTTTATTGGGAGGTGTAATCATCAACACTTCAGAGGAATTTAATGATTATGTGGACATCAGAAATTTTGATGTGATTCATGTGAAAGATGGCATCCAAGCAAAATCTATTTCTATTTTAGAATCAGAAGCATTCCAAAATTTATAATACTATATTTTAAATAATAATTTTGAAGTCTCTACTTATGGAGACTTCAAAATTATTATCTTATCGCCTGCCGCCTTCCACAAAAACAAAACGTGCTAGCGGTGCCATTCTTGCCTTGTTCAAAGATAAAGTATCTCCGGAAACAGTAAGCGTGTAGCTGTCCGCCATTTCCAATACATTAATGAACTGATACTCCATTTCCATTTTAGGACAAGCCATTCTGGTGGAAAATAAATCAGAGAATCTAATACCATTACCTTCCAAAAGTTGATAATTGCCACCAAAGTTATTGCAACCGCCATTGCCCACTACTCTATTATTGTCTTGTTGTAATACGAAATGGGCTTCTCTGCCTTGCAACATTGAATTCTCTATTTTCTGACCATTTAACTCAATCAATTTCCAATATTTTTCAACGATACTAATGTCGTTATTATTTATAGGTAAATTCTTAATGGTTTCTTTTTTAGTATTGCACGCCAATAAGATGAAAACCAGACCAGTAAAAAGAATAATATTATTTTTCATAAGCATTTTTCAACAAAACGATGTTATAACAATTATATTATTGCACGCAAAAACACTTAGTCTCCGAAGTGATGTTGGCTTCCGTTGTATTGAAATCAAAGTAGCTAACTAGCCCTATTTCAGTGTTCAATCCATTGGCTTCGCAACCAGATTGAGTTTTGCACTGCTTTAAAGCCTCCTCTAACACTTGCGATTTTTGGGCAATACTCAAATAAGCTAATTGGTCATTATTTATTTTTAAATCACCTTCATATTTTGTACTGAATGCTAATGATTTTGAAGGAATATTATAGATTTTCAACATTCTGCCCGTTACCCCTGTACCGCTATCAACGATAAGGAAATTTTTATAAATGCCTGCAAAAAAATGTGTACCTTCATTTTTAATTTCAAAATCATTAATCGTAATGTCTTCTCCAACTCCTGTTTCGCTAGGCGTAGTTTTGACTGTAGCTGTACTAAAGACAATGGCGTTCTCTGCTGTTATTTTACCCATTTCAGAACCCTCAATTCCCTCATAGGTTACTGCATTTTCTAAGTCCTCTATTGTGTTTCCGTCAACTTTTTCAGAAGGTTCAGGCGCATTACAAGCCATTAGACTCGTAAAAATGATAGAAAATAGTAATAATTGTTTCATTGTGAATTAACTTTATTGTTTAAAATGAGTGTAAAATTAGCGATAATCAATAGATATACAATGAGGATAAATTATATTTACAAAAAGGATTGGTAGAACTTTCAAGACTTTACAAAGGGCTACTCAAGAAATATAAAATTACTTTTGATGAAAATTGAATTAAAAGAGATAAAAAATATACCATTCGCCAAAATTTTAGCTTTATATAAAGCCAATAACTGGTCAGCAGCAGATAAACCTAAGGCGCTAGAACAGGCTCTTCAACATGCGAGTACCCTTGTGAGTGCTTGGCACAACGAGGAGTTAGTAGGCTTGGGAACAGCATTATCCGATGGTTTTTTAGTGGTTTATTATCCTCATTTAATTGTTCATCCTAATTATCATAAACAAGGAGTTGGAAAAAAAATAATGGATAAAATGCAAGAAAAATATGGCAATTTCCATCAGCAAGTTTTAATTGCGGAAGCATCCTCTATTCCTTTCTATGAAAAATGTGGCTTTGAACGCGCTGCAAATACCCAATCCATGTGGATACACCATGAAGGAGGTGAATAAATTTAAAACTCCACCATATATCCGCTTCTACCATTTTTATCAAATGCGCAGAGTTTTACCTTACCATTCACGGGAACAGGCTGAGTATAAAGGATGGATTTATTAGTTGGCTCATCTCCATTTACGGTATATCGAATATCAAAGCCGGGCAAAGAAATATTGGCATACAATGTTCCATCTTTTATAATAGCACCTGGTGTTGGAATTTTATAATGATAACCACCTGATAGTTTTGAGAATAGTGGCAACTCTGCTTGAGCAATCGTGTTAGCAAATTGATTCCAAGCAATATCTAGCATTTTTTCATCTGCATTTGCCCACTGTGGTTGAGGATTCCAAGCACGTTCTGCAAGACAAATCATTCTGGGTAAATAATAATATTCTAGCATATTTTGTCCCTTTGTTGTCTCGCCCCAAAGTTGTCCTTGAATACCCAAGATATTACTATAGGCTTCCTTTTTTAATGGCTGCATATTTTTATAATCCTCCGAAGTGAGTTTATTGCCCATAGCATCTGTTTTAGTACATTTTAACACATCAAAAGGCAATAATTCATAAGTTTTTCGAGCATCTAAAAAACCACCCCAATAAAAACCAGGTTCTCTTGGGTCGTTATTATAAGCCAAATCAAAATATAAATGGGTTACATTACACAGCACAACAGGATAACCAGCGTTGGCTAAGCGATTGCCTAAATCTTGATTGCCCCATAAATTTTGCCATACATAAGGCTGTACATTTTTGCCAATAAAATTAGGATGAGGAATATAACCTTCTCCTTGTTTTAACATCGCTATTTCTTCCCAGCCTGCTGTTTTTATATTTTCTTTTATTAAAATTGCATTGATCCGTTCTAAAAAATAAGTAGAAAGTGCTGTTATAGAATTTAATTCAGGTACTTGCTGCATAAGTTGTTTGCAAATAGCGGAATTTTCCCACACGCCTTTAGGTACTTCATCTCCGCCAGTATGTATGGTTGTAAGTGGCACACCAGCCTCCTTGAACATCGCTACAATTTCTTTCACTACTTTGCTATAAAAAGTGTAAACTGATTCCTTGCAAATGCAAATAACATTATCCGGATAATCCTGAACAGATTTATAAACGGATTTATCTTCTAAATCGCTTAATAAATATTCTTCTGCTTTGGCTTCATCGTGTTGCAACATAAACTTTTTATAACGCGCTTCCATCGCTTTTATCGCTGCACGCGCATGCCCCGGAACATTGATTTCTGGAATAATCTCAACATGGCGATCATGGGCATATTGAATCAGTTCAATAAACTGTGCTCTTGTGTAGTAGCCATTTCCGTATGATTTTGGGTCGTTAGGGTCAGCACCTGAACCATAAGATGGATGTAGATGCTGTTCGCTGGTTAAGGTATGCCCTCTTCTTGCGCCTATTTCTGTTAGTTCAGGTAAACCTGGAATTTCTAAACGCCAACCTTCGTCTTCTGTAAGATGAAAATGGAGCTTATTCATTTTATAAAAAGCCATTGCATCTACCAATTGCTTTATAGTTTCTACGGATTGAAAATTGCGCGCCACGTCCACGTGCATGCCTCGATAAGTAAGGCTAGGACTATCCTTGACGCTTATGGATACAAGTTGTATTTTTTCACCGTTACCATTCAAATACTTACTTGAGAAAAGGGAAATGAGCGATTGAATCCCATAAAAAATACCTGCCTTATCTTTACCATTTATAATAATATTATTCGGTGTTATATCTAGCGTGTAAGCCTCATTTTCTTGAATAGCTTTATTGAAATTAAGTATGATTTGCTTTGCAGTAGCATTATTTTTTTGAGGCGAAATATTAGTATTAATATTATATAATTCCTTGATTCTTGTTTTTAAATAATTGGCTTCTTTTTTTAATCCTTCTTCAAAATAAATCGTCAGATTATTCTCCCATTCAAAAAAATCCTGCTTAAACGTTATATTTTTTGGTGTAGGAATAATGGGTAGCAACTCATTTTCAGGAAGCAGGGTTAAATATTCATTTTGTTTGTATTCTTCCTCTGGCGACCACATGGGCAATTGCTCGCCAGAGTGCCGAAGCACTTGTTCCTTACGAGTAAAAGGGCGAATGGAAAATTGTGTTAATGGAACTTGTTGCGTAGTGCTGTCTTTTTGTTGAACACTCCAATATAAACCATGTGGCGCATCAGTTTCCTTAATCAACCAAGCACTTCCTTCGTAAGTAATGGCAATACTATCGCCAGGTGATAGAGAGAATCCCTTTTCCGGTCTAAGTTGATAAAAATCGCCAATAATTTGCTTCACTTTAGCTACTTCGCTAGAAGTGTTGACTATTTTTCGATTGGTTTGATTAAAATAGAGCGTCCAATCTTTATCGGTCAACGTATTTTTTCCTTGATTGTAAAAAGTAAATGTGGCAGCAAATTGAGGCTGGTCTTTTATAAAGTTGCTGTTTAACTCCCAAACAATTCTAATATCAGAAAAATCAAATGCAGTTGCCTTTTCTTGAGTGCAACGCAAAGAATATAAGCTAATTAAAATTAATGTTGAAAAGGACAGATAACGCATTATTTTGTTAGGCTTTGATAACAAATTCAAGTATAAATTAGTCAAATATACCAATAGTAATAAAAAATACTAACAAAATATGCTGTTTTTTATTATTTGATTTTTACAGCATCCACAGCTTCCAATGTACGGATGATTTGCTTCTTATGGCGTTTGAAATGGGCATGAAAAAATTCAACCATCGCTCCTAATGTCATTTTTCCTGCCATGGGGTGTTTGTAAATTTCCTTATCAAATAGTTCATTAGGCAATTGCATCAAGTAGCTATTCAAGGCTTCCCGCTGATTTTTCCATATTTTAGCCACTTCCCAGAAAGTAGAATATTCAGGTAGGTCCTCACCGACTGGGGCAGGAGCTTTTACCTTAAACGGAGATTTGATATAACTTTTAAGGATAAACTTTCGAGCATAAGCTAGTAAACCTGCTTTGGGTAAATCAGGATTAAAACTCAACTTTTTTTGTACATATTTTAGAGACAAATCCTCTGTACGCACTAAATGGTGCATCACTTGAAAAACAGTCCAGCCGTTTTCACTTGGCTTTTGGTTCAGTTTTTGTTCGGAGTAGCCATCTAAATCAGTTAGTAGCAAACGCAAGTCTTCATCTAGTGCGGCTAATTGCTGCTTTATTTTTGGATTCATTTTATTTCCTTTTGAAGTAATACAAAGTTAGCGAATGAAATGGAATCATAGTGTGATTTTTGCTGTTTTTTAATGTAAAGTCATAGAATGCTTAGGTAGAAACATTTCTTGTCTGCTGCTGCAAAATGCAGTTATTGCCACTCATTTTTTAACAGAAATGAATAACTATAAATAACGATGTTGTTTTTTTTATACAAACCTCAACCCAAGCTTTACTTTTCTGTTACAATAAAATGGAGAATTTGAACAATAAAACTGCCCTTATTACAGGCGGGTCAAAGGGAATAGGATTAGGCATCGCCGAAGCATTTGTGAGTGAGGGAATGAATGTATTAATAACAGGTAGAACAGCTTCGGATGTTGAAATGGCAGTGTCACAACTCAATGCAATAGGCAAAGGTAAAGCCATTGGTGCAGCAATGGATGTGCGCAATTTAGAAGCACAAGCGCAAGCAATAGCGATGGTGAATAAGCAATTTGGTGCATTAGATGTACTGATTGCCAATGCAGGTGTGGGGCATTTTGCCTCTATTGAGGACTTGACTTCGGAGCAATGGCACGATGTTATGGACATCAATTTGACAGGTGTTTTTTACAGTGTTAAAGCGGCACTTCCAAGTCTGAAGAAATCAAAAGGTTATATTATTACCATTGCCAGCCTGGCAGGCACTAACTTTTTTGCAGGCGGCGCGGCTTACAATGCCAGCAAATTTGGCTTAGTGGGTTTCACACAAGCTATCATGCTCGATTTGAGAAAATATGGCATTAAGGTTTCCACGATTATGCCAGGCTCTGTGGCGACTTATTTCAATGGTCATACGCCCAGCGATGCAGATGCGTGGAAAATACAACCTGAAGATATTGGACAAATGACCGTAGATTTGCTAAAGATGAATCCTCGCACCCTGCCAAGTAAAGTAGAAGTGCGTCCAACGATGCCGCCAAAGGGGTGATTTTTATAAACGTAGCTAAATTAACTTTTTAATAATTTTTTATCTATTTTACCAGTATCACTTTTGGGTAACGTAGATAAAAAACTAAAATATTTGGGTATTTTAAATTTAGCTAAGTTTTTTTGACAATAGTTAATTATCATCTCTTCTGTTAAACGTTCATCTGATTTTACAATGAATGCTTTGCCTACCTCACCCCATTTTTCATCAGAAACGCCAATGACAGCAGCTTCTGCAACAAATGGATGTTGAACTATTACACGTTCTATTTCGGCTGGATAAACATTTTCACCACCTGAAATATACATGTTTTTTATCCTATCTACAATGAATAGGTAGCCTTCTTCATCTACAATAACGACATCACCTGTGTGAAACCATCCATTCTTTTTTGCATTTAATGTAGCTACTTCGTTTCTCCAATAGCCAGGAGTAACGTTTGGACCACTTAATAGTAATTCGCCTGCTTCATTTGCTTGACATTCTTGACCTAACTCATTGACTATTTTTATTTGTACATAAAAGTTAGGACGACCGATAGACCCTTTTTTTACAATAGCATCTTCTTGATGTAGTGAAGTTATATTCGGACCAACTTCTGTCATGCCATAACCTTGTCTGATAAATACACCTTTATTATGCCACTGCTCAATGGCGGGAATGGGCATCGGTTCACCTCCAACAATGGCGTAGAGTACACTTGACATATCTGTATTTTTAAAAAGAGGCAAATCTGCCATCATTTTCATCATTGTGGGAACGGCAAATAAAATAGTAGGCTTTTCTTTTTCTATGAGTGATAATAATGCATTTGCATCAAATTTCTTCATGATGCAAATGTATCCACCATGATGTAAAAACGGAGTGTTAAGTACATTCCATCCACCGGTATGAAAGGGCGGCATACAGTGAATGGCTCTACTTTCTGTATTGACAATCAAGCTAATAGAAGTGTTTATACTATTCCATAATAGCATTTTGTGCGTGTAAATTGCACCTTTGGGAAATCCTGTTGTACCAGAAGTATAAAGTATAAAAATAGGGTCATTTTCTTCAATATTTATACTGGATAAATCTAGTTTTTGGGTTTCATTTAGTTCGTGCAATCTTTCGATATTAAATTGATAGTTGATTTTTGATTGGTAATGGGTTTGTTTTATTTTTTCATAATATTGATTTTCATAAATTATTATACTAGGCTCTGCATCTTTTAGCAAATAATCTATTTCATTAGGACTTAATCTATAATTAAGTGGTACTAAAATAATACCTAATTTTTGGGCAACTGAAAAAAGTATAAAGTATGCTATACAATTTTCAGCCATAATAGCTATTCGGTCTCCTGTTTTTAATTGGCATTGATAAAAAAAATAAGCAGTTAGTGCTTCTGCTTGTTGATTTAGCTGAGCATATGTTATTGTTTTCCCTGTTTCGTATTCTTTTAAAGCGATTTTGTGAGGGCTATAAATTGCCCATTTGCTCACCCAATCTTTAGTTACCATCGTTAAATAACATTTTGTAATTATAATCTAAATGCTGCACTGGCAAAGGTTAATCCACCGCCAGAACCAATGAAAAAAACTAAATCACCTGTTTTTACTACTTGCTTTTCCATAGCGTCATTAAATGCCATCGGAATACAAGCAGAACCCGTATAACCATAATAGTGCATGATAGTATGTCCTTTTTCGCGCGGAACGTTGAGAAGGTCTAAGGTTTCCCAAATGCTGTTAATATTAATCTGAGTGATAAAATATTTACTAACATCTGCTGGCGAGGTATTGGTTTTACGATTTAACGTTTTTGCCATATTGCTCCAATAAGTCGGATTCAGTTCTTTGGGAAATTTATGTATAAATTTTAAGTGATGATCATGGTTTTTGATAACTTCGTCGTTTATTGGCTGATGTGTGCCACCGCCGTAAATACCCATCCAACCTGCATATTCTCCTCTGGAGATTAATTCGCTTGCTAGAAAACCTTGATTTGTATTGGATGTATTTTTTAAAATGACAGCCCCTGCTCCATCGGCAAAAAGTGTAACTGTTTTTTTATCCTCTTTATTTAAAAATTTGCTCATGGCATAAGCGCCAATTACTAGAACTGTATTGTACTGTTCATCGGATTTTATGTACTTTGTGCCAATATCTAGGGCTGTTACAAATCCTGCACATGCAGTGTTAATGTCGAAAGTACCTGCATTTTTAGCACCTAATCTATGCTGAACAACGGAAGCCGTAGAAGGCGAAATATACTCTGGAGTATCCGTAGAGATGATGATTAAATCTATTTCCTCTGCTTTTATAGCTGCTCTTTCTATGGCTTGCTTAGCGGCTGCCTCTGCTAAGTCGGCAGTGCTTTCTTGATCACTGCACCATCTACGCTCATAAATGTGCACATTTTCGCGTAGCCATGTATCCACATCTTGACCAAGTAATTCATTAAAATATTGATTGGAAATTATTTGTTCTGGAGCATAAGCACCCGTCGAAACAATAATTGCATTTCGCATAGTGATTTAATATTTTTTACTTTTATAATTTTAAATAGGTTTTCTAGTTAGTTTTGGCTTTTTTGTTATGATAAAAAGTAATGATTAATATGGGGATTGTACTAATTAATAACGCCAGAGTAGCTGTTACTCCAGGATTAGCAAAAGCTAAACGGCTATTGGGGAATAAAAAATTACCATAAAAAAATAATGTAAAATGAATGGTTAATGCTAAAATAGAACCTAGCCAAACTAAGGAGATATTAACTTGGCGAAACAGAATACCAGTTAAAAGAGGAGGTACAGTTGCGACTACCAATCCATAAACGCCGGCTTGACCAAAAATGCCAAGTAGTTTAGGAGGATTCAACGTTAGTATAAAAGTTAAAATGGCAATAACGATAAGTATGATATGACTAGCTCTATAAGCGATTTTCATTTTTTCGACCTCACTTTTGCTGGATTGTTTTCTGTTGATGAGGTTTAATATTAAATCATTAGCAGTAATCGTAGAAATACCTACCAATAGCCCATCAAGTGTGGACATGGCTGCTGCTAGTAGAACAACGCTAATGAGTGTGAAAATCCAGTTAGGAAAAGCATTTTGCAAGTATAATGTCATGACTAAATCCTGTCGGAAGTTACCTGTTGTTGCATCTGTAAGCATTGTTTTATCTATGGTAAAGTGCGCCCAAAATCCAGCTAATAGTAACAGTGAAAATAAAAAAAAGCAAATGCTAAAAATAATAATGTAGTTTCTGACGGCTTTATTTGTTTTTACGTATAGTGCTTTTGTTAAAATGTGAGGTTGACAAACTAGGGCTGCACCAATACAAAACCCAGCAACATAAACAGAAAAGAAATCATTGTACAAGCTACTACTAGGATTAATTGCTTTTATTAAATTAGGGTCAATACTGGATAATGTTTCCCAAAAGTTGATATTATTACGAAAAATAAAGTAAAATCCATTCACTAATATACATAAGGTAATTAATATCATCAGTGAGCCTTGCAATAAATTGGTAAATACATGTGCATAAGTGCCACCAAAGAGTACGTAACCTGTTACAAAGATTAAGATAATTAATAATGCTGTTGTATTATCAATATCTAGTAATTTTTGCATAACGATGGAAGTACCACCAACAAGTAAAACAATAAAAGCAAGCGTAAATAAATTTATAATAGAAAAATAGAGTGAAAAATTTTTTGAACGATAACGCTTACCAATCCAATCGGGAATGGTAAGTGCTTTCATTTCCGTCCCCATGCTTCTAAAACGGAAAGAAAGTAAAATGAGCATAAATACAAAACCAAGATATACAGCTAAGGCTAGATGTATAAAAGCTGCTAATCCATCTACATACACGAAACCAGGATTTATAATAAAAGTAGCTGCGGAAGCTGTACTGGCTGCCAATGTTATGCCTACCACCAGTGGAGAAAGGTCGCCATTACCAATTGCAAAACTTCCAAAACCATCTGTCCGCTTGAATCCTAACCATCCCAAGTAGGATGTTCCAATAAGGTAAACCGAAAATAAAGACCAAGCAAGTATCATAATTCCTCTGAGTTGTTGTATTATAGTTTTTGTGTTTAAATCCAGATTCACTATATTAATTTGTAAATCTGGATTTGTCTTTACGATTAATTATTATCAGTTAATGTTATTTCTTTTTTTGAATTGCTGGTAAGTTAATTCTTAGTTCCATCGTGTAAAGCCCTCGCGTTGGTGCGGAAGCTGTAAATTCTCTCAACGTTTGATTGAATAAATTGGACGCTGCTAAACCAAGCGTAATGATATTGCTGAATCTATAACCTACTCCTACATCCACAGTAGCAAAACCACCTAATGGTCCATAATTAAATGTGTCGGCACTTCTTGCATTTTCTACTATTGGTTTGCCTCTATAAGTAAAGCCTGGTAGGGTTTCTGATGCAATCTGAAAGCTAGAAAAATAGTTGTATTTTTCTACAAAACGCGCATAACCATTAGCAAAGAATTTCTTGCCACTGTAGTTTAAACCAATACCGCCTTTGTTTTTGGGTGCATTTACCAAAATATCCAGAAAGTTAACTTTACCATCTCTGTTAAAATCGTTATCCGCATTATCCTCATCTACTGAATAATCAAAGAATGAATAGTTCACTACTGCGCTTAGGGCTGGTGAAAATACATAGGTTAATCCTAAATCAAAACCATAAGTATTTACCTCTCCGAAGTTTACATAAGTGGCGACTAAGCCCCTATAAATTGCAAATCCGGATTGTACTTCTTGAATAGGTGTATTTCCTCTTTTGGTAGCTGCACCGATAACTGTTACAGGGCTAAGAAAATCCTTAGAAATATTGTAATAAGCATTTGCATCAATGAATAATTTGTTTTTTGCTACTTGTCCTCGATAGCCCAACTCGAAGGTTTGCAACTGTTCTACTCGTTGTTTATCAATTACTCGACCATCTGCTAGTGTAAAGCCTTCAGCATTGCCTAAGATTAAACCTGAGAATAAATCACCAAACATGTTTAAGATAGTTGGTGCAGCAATCCCCTTTCCGTAGGTTAAACGCCAAGTGCTTTTATCGCTGATTTTTAGAATACCTAATTTAGGAACAAAGTTGAAATCATAAATTTCATGGTTATCGGCACGCGCTGCGGCAATAGCTCTCCAACCGCCGTTAAAATTGTAAGTTAAATGCGCATAAGCCCCAATTTGGCTTACATTAATAAAATCATTTTCATCTTTATCTAGCAAGTAAGTACCCAAGCTATTAGCTTGGTCTAGCTGCCATTGCACCCCTCCGATAACATTTAACTTACCGAAGGTATTATTGTACTGTGCTTCTGCATTCCAACGCTGCGAATCATCCTTAAATCTTGCACCAGTAGCGTAAGAGGCTTCACCTCTAGCTACTTCATCAGGTACTCCAGCATCAATCAAGCGATAATACTGCTTAGTACGGTCATCAATAGAATAAGTGTCATCAGTTTTACTTTGTGTGTAATACACCTGCGCAAAAAAGTTCTTGGTGTTGTAACGCAACTGATAATAGTTGATTCGCCAATCAATAATTTGATTACGTCCAACATTAGTAGGCGCGAGATAGTTACTATTGCTTCTACCCCAGTTAAAAATAATATCTGAATTTGTAGTAGGACTGAAATATAAACCAGCTTCTGTTCTTAGAAATGAAATATCTCTGTTTAGTTCTAATTCTGGATAACCTTCTGCCTGCCCATCTCTAATAGGGTTTCCGTTAGCGTCAAATGCCCCTACACGGTCAATAAACACAGAATCTACAAATTCAAATTCAGTGGCTGTAGTATATTCTCCCATCACTTTAAAAGCAAATTTATCGCTTAGCTTTTGCGCATGGCGCACGCGAGTAGAGAAAAAGGCATCGCCATCACCGCTCACTCCAGGGTTGACAGCAATAATCGTACCCTGAGAAGTGCGTGGGTCTTTAGTAATAGTGTTTAACAGACCATTGTGCGCATTCGGTCCATAAAGCGTAGAGTTAGGACCTAATACCACTTCAAAACGCTCTACATCTTCTTTGATGGTTGTGCTTAGAGGTCCGAATGGTAAGCCTGTTGCTACAAGCGTTGAAAAACGTCCGTCTGTCACTTGAAGATTTTTAGCGTTAAAGTTAGAATTGAAGCCTCGAATGTTGAATGCAGGCGTGGCAATACCTGCCCTAAAATAATCTACACCTTTTTGCCGTGCAATTAACTCTGCTGGGTTGCCAGCGTATTCTTCAATTTGTCTTGAAAAAACAGTAACAATGGTTGCAGGGCTTTCTGTCAATTTTTCCAAACGTTTACTACTAGACAATACGACTACTTCTGATAAATTTGCACCAAATTCAAGTTCGAAGTTCAATGTCTTACTTTCTGCTAGATTAATCTCTTTGGTTGTTGTGTTATAGCCAGTGTAGGAGACTCCAATGGTGTAGATTCCATCGCCACCTGTGTTCAGGCTATAGTTTCCTTCGGCATCTGTTATTGTGCCGATATTTGTGCTCTGTATAAATACATTAGCTCCAATGAGCGGTTCGCCATTAGTAGCATCTGTTACTTTTCCTGTAATTTGGGAAAAGGCGAAATTGACTAGACTCATCAGGCATAAGAGCGTCATTAACTGTTTCATACTTTAATCTTTGATTTTGTAATTAAATTTTTTCTATCTACTAAATTTGAATTTTAATTATACAAACAATTTGTAAATAGTATTTATATTTCGTTACACAAATTAAAGCCAATAGAATAGATGTTGTGGATTTTAGAAAAACGAAAAAGAGGTTGACTGTTCTAAGGTAAGGAAAAGAAATTGCTGCTAGGAAAGTGATGATTAAAGGAAAATAAGCCTTTTAAAAAGGGGTTGACTTTTAATTTAAATAGTTTTTGTTTACTTAATTTTTTCAGAATAAAAAATGGGCTAAATTGATTTAGCCCATTTTTTTAAGTAAATTCGTTACTTTTCGGCAATAAAAGTAATTATTGCTTCATTAAATGCTGCTGCTGCTTCCCATTGCACAAAATGCCCAGCATTGTCCATCATCAGTAATTTAGCCTGTTTTATCTCTGCAATACCTTGATTAGCAACTTTTTCTGTTGTTAAGTCGGGATGTAAGTAAGTATTAGGAATTAAATAATCATTGTTACCAAAGATAACTAAAGTAGGAAGTTTGATTTTGTGCAATTCATCAAATACAGGTTCTTCAAGCATTCCTGCAACGCATTTGGGAATCATCTCACAATAGCGATTGTACTCTTGTGTAGCTTTCATGCTCAAGCGATCTTCAATCATGAATTGAGCATCTTCAGGCATATTGAAGAAGTTAATTTGAAAATTTTTCTTGATTTGTTCATCAGAAGTTGCTTTGATGAAGGCTGCGTTATAGACAGTTGTCAAAAAAGATTTGTCTTTGATGGTAAAGGTTTCAAAGCCTGCTGGTGCAGCTAGCACCAATCGCTTTACCTGTGAAGTAGTATCTCTTAAAACCGTGTGAATGGCAATTTGTCCACCCATAGAATGTCCTACAAGCGTAACGTTGGTCAACTCCAATTGCCGCACAAAGGCTGAAACTACTTCGGCAAAGAAGCGCATTGTTTGTGGTCCACTGGCTTCTACTGACTTTCCATAGCCCGGCAAATCCAATGCGATACAACGGTAATGATGTTTTAAGGAGTCCACATTTTTTTGCCAAGCGCGTAAGTAACTACCCAAACCATGAATAAACAATAATGTTTCTTCCCCCTCACCTTCATCTATGTATCCAATCGTTGTTTGCTCATCAATCTTTGCTTCTTTAACTTCGTAAGGATAGTTCCAATCTTTCATTGATGTTGTGGTTTGGCTGCTCAAGCAAATACTAGATAGTAGCAGCAGCGTGAGAAAAATAGTTTTCATCTTTTCTTTTTTTTAAATGAATGTATAATAGTTATATCAAAAACACAATACTTAACTTTTAGTCAATAGCAAATTATTTTAAGTCTAAATACTTGTAAATAAGTAATTTACTATTTGTTTAGTGCTGCTATCTTTGAAAGTCAATGCTTGTAATTGATGCCTGCAATCCCTATCTAAGGAAATAAAAAATAATTTTGTACTACAAGAATAAAACAAAAATAAATTATTTTATATGAAATCATTGCACAACAAAGTTGCTATTATAACAGGTGGAGCACAAGGAATCGGTAAGGCGACAGCTTTAAGATTTTTAGCAGAAGGTGCTAAGGTTGCTATTTGGGACATTAACAAGGTAGCAGGATTATCTTTTGTTGATGAATTACAATTGCAAGGGCAGGCAGTAAAATTCTATGAAGTCAATACTATTGATATGGATGCTGTGGAACAAGCTACAAAAGCAGTAGCTAATGATTTTGGTGCTATTCATATTCTTATCAATAACGCAGGAATTACTAGAGATGCCACTTTGAAAAAGATAACTCCAGAGCAATGGCGACAAGTAATTGAGGTGAATTTAACAGGCGTTTTTAATTGTACAAAAGCCGTGCATCCATACATGATTGAGATAGGGTGGGGGCGTATTATAAATGCTTCCTCCGTAGTCGGGCTACAAGGTAATTTTGGGCAAACTAATTATGCAGCCACTAAAGCAGGCGTGATTGGTATGACCAAAGTATGGGCAAGAGAATTAGGAAGTAAGGGCATTACTGTCAATGCAGTAGCACCTGGCTTTATTGATACAGAAATGATGAGCACTATTCCCGAAAAAGTATTGGATACTTTTCGCAGTAAGACCCCACTCAATCGGTTAGGTAAAGTGGAGGAAATTGCTGCAACTTATGCTTTTTTAGCTTCTGAGGATGCTGGATACATTACGGGAACAACAATAAGCGTAGATGGTGGTGTTTCTGTTTAGAAAAAATCACTTCACTATGCGCAGTAAGTTGCAAAAATTTATAGAATTTACTAACTCATTACTACCTCACGAAACGGCTTATTTGATTAATCAACAGAAATTTATAGATGAAGAAAGGTTTAATATTTTAAAACAGATTGATTATAACTGTCAGAATATTCACCAATTCACGCCCTATGACGAGGGCATTGATAAACGTACTTACTCCCATCTCAAAACTTGGATTAGCAATCGTTTAGAAGCCATAGATGTAGATGTTCAATACCAATGGATTAGTGAAATGGATCAAAAAATTATGACAGATTCTATTTTACCCGTAGAAGAGCAAAAGCTGCTAAAAGCAATTAGAAATTATCAACATCCTATGTTCTTTTTCATGCGATTCTATGAATTAGTGCAGCATTATCGCCAGTTTTTATTAATTAGGATACGCTATACAGATCATAAATGTACTGATGATTTTTTAAAAAAATATGAAACGTCATATTTATATGCTAAGCAGACCTATGAGCAGTTACACCTTGCTACTCAAGATATTGTCAATCATTACAAAGCTGCCAGTAATGAAAGTATTCAATGGGAGAAGTGGCTCACTCAAAATTTTTATAATCAACAACTTGATGGCTTAAACCGCTATCAAGCGCTCATTCGGCTGAATTTTATTGGCTTTAATTACAGGAAATTCGATACTATTGTCGAAAAATTTGATTATTTAGATGAGCAATTTAAAATGGGAAATTATTACTCTAAACGCTTGCTCATCAATTACTATGGTAACCGACTGTTAGTCCACTCTAAATTTAGAGAACTGGAAAAAGCTGCTTATTATGGCTACTTGTCTATTCGTTCTAAAAACCACGATTATTTATATTATCTCACCAATTTGTGTGCGATTTTACTAAGGCAAAAAAAACATAAAGAGGCTTTGGAAATAATGAAGCAAGGTGCTACGGAAGCGAAGTCCACCAAAAATATGCACGTTAAAATAGGATATATTGCTTTTTATATTGAATGTTTAAATGCTTGTGAGCATTATAAAAATGCAGAAAATTATGCGTTAACTTACCTTAAGGCTTATGCCAAAGAAATAAAAGAATATCGTTGGCATTTATTTTTTTCAGCGTATTTGAAAGCAGT
This sequence comes from uncultured Saprospiraceae bacterium, assembly GCA_937944245.1. Taxonomy (GTDB): domain Bacteria; phylum Bacteroidota; class Bacteroidia; order Chitinophagales; family Saprospiraceae; genus JAAUTG01. Next base: position 47,971 of record CALDYY010000005.1, read on the forward strand.
GCTTCAACAGCGGAAGTATAAAGAAGTTATTGCTATTATTCGCCAAAATCGTCTGTTGGAAAAAGAAAATGAATATCAGAGTAAAGCCACCTATTTACCTACTATTTTATGGTTTAAAGCAGTAGCAGAATACCAAGAAGGTATTATTGGGCAAAAAGAACTTTACGAGGTGTTGCATGCTTACAAGAACCTTGCCTTTCCAGATGAGGGTAAACAGTTTTTATTAGATGAACTGCGCACGCTAGTTAATCGGCATATTTGAGCAACAACATTCACTTCCCATCCAAAATGGGGCGTAAAGTTTGGACAATGCTTCTAACATCGTAGTGTTGATTAGAAAGTACATACGATTTGCCACTTTTTTCTTCAAAATAGGCAAGGTAAACCGTGTCTATCCTGATGGTAGGCGCAAGGAAAGAAGTGGCGCCTGTTTCTTGCAAATAGACATAACGCAAGTCGTCGAAGCTGACTTTTCCATAACCCGTCTCTACGGCATTTTCATATATTTTGACGCTTTTTAAGCGTTGCAAATTAAATATGCCACCAAAAATAGACCCTAAACTGATGATGAGTACAAAGCCAGAAAGCATTTGTCCCAACTGCCGATAGTGGCGTCGCTCATAGTTAGCAGGGCGTTTTTTGAGGTAATATAGAAAACCTGCTGCAAGCAGCGTAATTACAATAGCAATAATGAGTGTAGTGGTTTCTTTTGAGGCATTGGCTTCAAATACATAAAGCGGAGTATCCATAATGGCGAACGTTTTTATGCAATAATGAAAAAAATACTAAAAAGTTTTCACACCATTTTGAACGCCACTGTTTTTACACGTTTTGCTTTGCCATAATTAGGAATTTCGTCTTCCAAAATTATGGATTGTGCCAGTGGCAACTCAAATACCTCAGGTAGTGTGCGTATTTGCCCAAAAGGAATGCCGTGTTGATGCAGTATTTTGATTGTCGTTTGAAAATCGCGTTGTTCAAAGACAGAAGTTAGGAAGTCGTTGAGTATTTCTCGATGGATAACTCGATTGTCGTTTTTAGTAAATCGCTCATCATCAATAAGATGTGAGGCTTCAAGTGCTGTACACATTTGCTCAAATTGCTTATCTGTCCCAATAGCAAGGACAATGGCTTTTTGGTCTTTAGTGTAAAAAAAATCGCCGTAAGGTGCGATATTGGGATGTTTTGTACCTATTCGTTGTGGTACATGCCCTGCCATCAGCCAGTTGGTAGCCTGATTGGCAAGGGACGCCAGCGCCGATTCCAACAAGGAAACCGTAATGTAACTACCTTCTCCAGTGCGCTCTTTTTTGAGCAACGCTAGTAAAATACCTTCTTTAAGTTGATGGGCTGCCATTATATCAATGAGCGCAACGGGCATCTTTACTGGATTTCCGTTTGGTTCGCCCGTCATGTGAAGGAATCCTGCTTCAGCTTGTAGCACCACATCAAAACCTGGACGCTCATCTTGTTCGCCAAAAGCAGTCAGTTGTGCAAAAATAATATTTGGGCAAACTTGTTTAACGCTATTGTAGTCCATGCCAATTTTCTTGGCAGACGCTAATTTGAAATTGCTAATTACCACATCAGCAGTACGCATGATTTCATAAAGCTGTGTTTGGTCTTGTTTCGTTTTTAGGTCTAAAAATAATACCTCTTTTCCCCAGTTTACGCTGCAATAATATGCGGAACAATTTACATCGAGTGGCTCATTTGGCAATTTCCACTTTCGGGTGAGGTCGCCACCTTCATTTTTATTTTCAACTTTGATGACCTTTGCTCCGAGTTCAGCAAAAAACATACCCACAGCTGGACCTGCCAGTACGCTCGCCAATTCCACGACACAAAGTCCTTTAAAAAAGCTATCTTGCATAAAATCTAATTAGAATATACTCACTCAATTTATCCTTGCGTAAACATATGAAAATCCTTTCTGCTGAACAAATTCGCCAATGGGACGCCTACACAATTGCTAATGAACCGATTGCATCTATTGATTTAATGGAGCGTGCTTCACGAGAATTTACCTTATGGATAATGCAGCGATTTCCTCAAAAGGCATATCCAATATACATCGTTTGTGGAACGGGCAATAATGGTGGCGATGGCTTTGCAGTAGCACGCTTGCTCCAAGCATTTGATTATGACATTACTGTTATTTATTGTCTTGTCAGTAATGTTTGTAGTGAAGATAACCAAATCAATCGTCAACGATTGGAGAACATACCCGTAATTGAATTAAGCGAAAATGCTGTATTTCCTGTTTTCAAGGAAAATAGTATTTTGATTGATGCTCTTTTTGGCGCTGGTTTAAATCGCGCTATCGCAGGTTATTGGGGCGAGTGGATTAATTATTTGAATCGGCAATCTGGTATAAAAGTTGCCATAGATATTCCTTCTGGCTTGTTTGCGGATAAATCTTCTGAGGGCAATATTTTGAAGGCTGATTTTACAGTCTCATTTCAAAAGCCCAAACTAGCGTTCTTTTTTGCTGAAAATCAAGACTTTATTGGCGAATGGGAAGTGTTGCCCATAGGGCTTTCGCCTGAATTTCAAGTAGAAACTCCATTTTACACGATAGATAAATCAGTTAGACAAATATTGAAAAAAAGAAAAAAACACGACCACAAGGGGACTTTTGGTCATGGCTTGATGGTAGCAGGTAGTTATGGTAAAATGGGGGCAGCTATTCTGGCCGCCAAAGCTGTTTTGCGTTCAGGTGCAGGTCTAGTAAGCGCACATATTCCAGCGTGCGGTTATGACATTATGCAAACTGCTTTTCCCGAAGCTATGGTACAAATAGATGAAAATGAACACATCATCACCGAAATTGAGCTTAATGGAAACTATAAAGCGATTGGTATTGGACCTGGCATGGGAACTTCTGCTGCAACTGCTAAGGCACTGAAGCAGTTGCTACAACAAACCAATACACCTTTGGTCTTAGATGCCGATGCGCTCAATATCTTGGCACAACAAACTGATTTACAATCTAATATACCCAATGGCAGTATTTTAACGCCTCATCCAAAGGAATTTGAACGACTTTTTGGTCGTGCCAGAAATGACTTTGAGCGTAACCATTTGCAACGCACTAAGGCAAAAGAATGGCAAATTTACCTCATCTTGAAAGGCGCATACACAGCTATTGCCACTCCTGAAGGCGATTGTTATTTCAATACAACCGGTAATCCGGGCATGGGAACAGCTGGCATGGGCGATGTGCTAACAGGTGTATTGGTTGGGCTATTGGCACAAGGTTACACTCCTTTGGAAGCATCTTTACTTGGTGTTTATGTGCATGGTTTAGCTGGGGATTTAGCCGTAGTAACCAAAAGTCAAGAAAGCCTTATTGCCAGCGATGTTTTAGAGTATTTGGGCAAAGCATTTCAATAGTTGCAGGATAGCCAAATTTAATTTTGATTTTGTCCTCTAATCATCTTTACAAATTGGTTAATGTCCTCGCCTAAGTCGTCCGAGTGTTCTAGCATTTTGATAAACGCACTGCCGATAATTGCGCCTTGAGCATACTTGCATGCAGTTTTAAACGTTTCGTGATTAGAAATACCAAAACCAATTAAGCGTGGATTGGTCAAATTCATTTCATTGATGTAATTAAAATAAGTCAACTGCTTTTCGGAAATTTCACTTTTTGCTCCTGTAATGGAAGAATTGGACACCATGTAAATAAACCCATTGGTGAGTTCATCCACTTTTCGGATGCGTTTTTCACTGGTTTGTGGTGTAATTAAAAAGTTTATACAGATACCTGCTTCTTCTACTAAATTTTTGTAATAAGTTTCGTACTCCAATAAAGGCAAATCAGGTAAAATTAAACCATCAATCCCAATTTCCGCACACTTTTCGATAAAGGCTTTTTCGCCATATTGCATCACTTGGTTAAAATAACCCATCAGCACTAAAGGCACTTCTACTTGAGGGCGAATGATTTTGAGTTGTTCAAATAGGACAGATAGCGTCATTCCATTTTCAATAGCTTTTTGCCCACTTTGCTGAATAGTTGGTCCATCCGCTAACGGGTCGGAGTAAGGTATGCCAACCTCTATCAAATCTACGCCAGCTCTAGCCAATGAAAGAATAATGCTTTCTGTATCATTTAGACTTGGAAAACCTGCCGTGAAATAGATGTTGAGGATATGATGTTGCTTTTTAGCAAATAGTTGTTGTAAGCGATTTAATTGCATAAGCTTAAAGTTGATATTTTTATCACTTTTTGGATTGTCTCAATAAATTGATTATAGGCAAGGCTCAGTTCCCCAATCTTGATGCCCCCTATTTTGAGCGCACTTGAAATTTTCTTTTATATCAATCACCTCCCATTTTTTTTGATTCATTTTCATTGTCATCACTACTTTTCTACCTCGAATCGAATCATCAGGTAATCCTTCTTGAATAAAAATAACTTCTTTTTGGCGGCGACCTAATTTGCGCTCTGCAATTTCATACTTCCCAAACCCTTCACCCTCAAACTCTTGTACATATTCTTTTATCATCTCCTCTACAACATCAATTTCTTTTTCGGCTATGGCTTGGTTTAATCGAACTACATTTTCTATTTGAATAGTAGTAAACGATTCATCGCCGCTATCGAAGGATAAGCCTTTTTGTTTAGCTTCTTTTTTAGCTAGCGGTTGAATGATATTGCAACTTGCCAGTAAGGCTAAAGCAATTAAATTGAATAAAATGAAGTAATTATTAATTTTCATACACCAAAGAATAATTAGCTATTAAAAGTAAAACATTGAAACACCAAAATTATATCTTTTTGCATCTAAATTGATAAAATTATTCAACTGATGCAATAGTTAACAAGTAGTATAAAGTTATTTGTAGCATAAAACGGAAGGGTTGACGTGAAAGTCAAACATAAAGTTCTCTAAACCAGCTGATTCAACTTGACGGAACAAGACATCATCAATGCATGCAAAAAAGGTGAGCGCACCGCCCAAAAGTGGATTTATGATCGCTACGCTGCTGCTATGTTAGGCGTTTGTAGGCGTTATGTGTTGTCCAAAGAAGATGCAGAAGATGTGCTATTGGAGGGATTTTTTAAGGTATTGACAAAAATAGACCAGTTTTCAGGTCAGGGAAGTTTTGAAGGTTGGATACGACGTATTATAGTGAATGAAGCCTTAATGTTTTTGAGGAAGAAGAATCATCTAGCACTGGCATCGTCATTGGAATCTATTGACATACCAACCTTACAAGGAAATCCTGTCGAGGTATTAAAAGCAGCCGATATTCTAAAATTATTAGAAACACTGCCTGCTGGTTATCGCACCGTTTTTAATTTGTATGTCATTGAAGGATACAAGCATCGAGAAATAGCAGAACTTTTAGGGATTAGCATTAACACCTCGAAGTCGCAGTTGATACTGGCAAAGCAGAAAATGCAATTACTATTACAAAAAATAGATGACGAAAAGCCAGCTTAATAACAAAATTTTATTTGGAACATGAATAATATATTTGAACAATTTAAAAATAAAGCACAGCAAATAGAGCAAACGCCTTCCGCTCAGGTGTGGGAACGGCTGTCAGCGCGTTTGGATCAGCATAAAAAAACAAATAAAATCATTTGGCGGCGACGCTTGGCAGTAGCTGCTTCTTTTCTAGCATTGCTGGGTTTTGCCTCGCTTTGGTCGGTTTATTTTATTACGCCAAAGGTGCAATTTGCCGCTTTAGAGGAATTACCTACAACCAACGATTTACCTTATAACATTTCTGCTATCAATCGCGAATATGTGTTAGGGCGCACGAATGTTGAAGAGGGCAATCCTTCTAGGCGACTGGTGGCTGCATTCAATTATTTTTACAATGAGCCTAACACGAATATCAACACACCAAAACTTGCTGATACCCTAAAAAAAGTTTGGTCAGATACTTTGGCTAATGCTCAACGCCAATTTGATTGGCTATTGGGTACATGGCGCGCCAACTTACAGCATGGCATGTCTGTAGAGCAATGGAAAAAAGGCAAAGATAATACCTTAGAAGGTAGGGGCTATATTGTGCAGGCAGAGGATACACTTTTTATGGAGCGTATGAGATTAGTAAACAAAGGAAAAGATTGGTTTTATATTCTACAAATCAATACTTTTTTAGCTACTGAAGCCTACCAGTTGAAATACTTAACAGAAGAACAAGCTATTTTTGTTAACAACACAGTGCAATTTCCAAATAAAATTGTGTTAAAACGAAATGCGGAAGATGGCTTTTCTACTATTTTTCTGCCCGCTACTGTTATTGAACTCGAACCTGCACAACTCAATTTTATGATGCACCGCAATGTGCTAATGTCAGACAAATCGGTGCGCAATCTTTGGAGGCTTTAACATCAACAAAAATTTTAGCGATTGCTTATTTTATCTTTATCATGCTCAAAAATGTGCCAACAAACCAGTTGGAATCAGCATTGATGAGGGTATCTAAGGTGGTGTCAGCTTTGGTGGAGAAAAGTTTGATGTTGCGGACTACCGTTCTAAATTCTTCTGCTTCTTCGCTATTGCCTTCTACGCTAGAAATATCATCCAGCACTTTTAGCATAGGCTCTAGCTCTTTTTTCTTTCTTTGGATAATGATGTTTTTCACCACTTCCCACATGTCTTTTTCGGCAACAAAATATTCTTTGCGTTCGCCCGATTTCAATTTTTTGTGCGCTAAACCCCAGTCAATTAAAGAGCGGATATTCATATTGGCATTCCCTCTTGATATTTGTAGTTCTTCCATAATGTCTTCAGCGCATAGCGGATGAGCGGAAATAAGCAGCAAAGCGTGAATTTGCGCCATTGTTCTTGTAATGCCCCAGCTAGAACCCAGTGTTCCCCACGATTGTATGAATTGCTCTTTACCTTCTTCTATGGTCATATGCTAAATATCACTGATATAGAATAACAATCTTTCAAATTATTCTGTAAATTCTAAATTTACAAATAGTTTTCTGATTTTCTATTTTTAATTTACAAAAATGGTAGTTTCACTACTTTTGCTTCTAATTTTTTACGTCCAGTTGAAACAAAAAAGGATGTTCCCTCTTGTGCGTAAGGGGTATGTACATAACCTGTCCCAATGGGTTGGTCAAGGCTAGGTGATAAAGTGCCAGAAGTAACTTTTCCAATTTCTTCTCCCTGTTCATTTTCAATCAGATAGTCATGTCGTGCTACTCGACGATCATTCACGACAAAACCTACCAATTTTCGAGTTACACCTTCTTCTTTTTGTTTGATAAGTACATCGCTACCGATAAAGTTCCCTTTTTGTAATTTTGTAATCCAGCCCAAGCCAGCTTCTAAAGGGGTAGTGGTGTCGTTGAGGTCATTTCCGTAAAGGCAATAGCCCTTTTCTAATCTCAAGGTATCTCTTGCACCTAGCCCAATAGGTTTTAAATCAATACCTACTTTTTTAGCAGCATTAAATACTTCGTGCCAAATGCTGACAATTTGCTCATTTCTACCATAAATTTCTACGCCACCAGCACCTGTGTAGCCTGTGGCAGAGATTAAAATATTGTCTTGTCCTGCAAAATCAGATTTGGCAAAAGTGTAATATCTTAATTGCTGTAAATCAATAGTACACAAAGATTGTATGGCTGCAATAGCTTTAGGACCTTGAATAGCTAATAAACCCGTTTGTGCGGAAATATTAATCATTTCTGCGCCAAAAGTATTGTGTTGACTAATCCAATTCCAATCCTTTTCAATGTTAGAGGCATTCACGACCAACATGTAGGCATCTTCCCCGTTAGTCATCATATTTTCTGGAAGACGATAGACTAATAAGTCATCCACAATTCCGCCATTGGCATTAGTCATGCAAGAATACTGTGCTTGTCCTAGTTTGAGCTTGGAAGCATCGTTAGTAGTCACCTTTTGAATTAAATCGAGCGCGCCCTTGCCTCTAATTACAAATTCCCCCATGTGAGAAACGTCAAAAATGCCAGCTTCTTGTCGAACGGCTAGATGTTCTTCTTTTAAACTGGTGTAGGAAATTGGCATGTTATATCCAGCAAAATCAGTCATTTTTGCACCAAGTGCGATATGAATATCTGTTAGTGGTGTTGTTTTCATTGTGTTTAAATAGTCTTTTTTTTGTTTGCTTAACTTAAATGGTAATTAAATTTTCAATGGTAATGCTTTTGATAACATCACCAATTTGAATCTGGTGAATTACCTTCATCCCATCCACAACTTGAGCAAAAATGGTGTAGTTGCCATCCAAATGCAAGGCTGGGGCATGAGTAATGAAAAATTGCGTTCCCTCTGTATGATTCCCTGCGGAAGCCATCCCTACTAGACCTGCTTTGTTGTAGGACATAGGAGGCAACTCCGAGCGAATGGAATAGTCTAAACTGCCATAACCATCCCCTCTTGGGCATCCCCCTTGAAGGACAAAATTAGTGACTACGCGGTGAAAATTTTTGCCATTGTAAAAACCGTTTCGTGCTAACTTAATGAAATTGGCAACAGAACCAGGTGCTTTGTTGGGAAAAAATTGAAGTGTGATATTGCCTTTTTCTGTTTGGATAATAGCCTTAGTGGTCTCCGTTACTTGGTTGAGTAATTTCCAATCAATAGGTTGGTTGAAAGGCAATTTATTAGGTGTAAATTGATTATCTCCCTTGAAAAAGGCAATTGTTTTCGCTAATTCATTGTAAGCTTCAATTTCTCTGGGTAGCGATAATTTGTTTAACGCCGTTTCCAAAATAGCTAAGCTGTCTTTTAGAATATTTGGGAAGTTTCTCGCTGGCGAGCGCAAGGCTTCTGCGGCTAGAGCTATTGCTCCTACGTCGTTTGTCTTTATAGCATTGAGTAAGTAATTTCCTAAATTAATATTTGCTCTTGCTGCACCTATTCCAAATAGTGCATCAAAGCGTTTGCTTTCGCTGATATTTTTTAGTGCTTCCACAATAGCCGTGCGAATGACGGTATCTTGAGTTGTTTTCAATAGGTCGCCTAAGTAAATGTACATTCGCTCATAGTACCCCATTCCTTTTATGGCTGCTGCTTTAAGGTAGATATTCTGTTGTTTTTCAATTTGTTGCTGTAACTCGAGATTAGTTCTACCCAAGTAGTCTGCAAAGTAGGGCGGTAAGTATTTATTGGAGGCAGTGAGCAATCCAATTTGAACCACAGGGGAATACATTGTATCTGTTGCCATCCTGCGGTAGTTGTTGGCTTCGTCTGCTACACCATTATTGATGAGGTATTCCACCGCTACATTAGCAATGTGTGAACTTTTGTTTTTTAGTGCTTGGAAGACTGTATCGCGCACCTCTGCATAATTAAAATTCGCAAAAGAGCGAATGATATTAGCTTTTACTCGATAGTCGTTACTACTGCTGTAGGCTTGGAATAATGTTGCTTTAGCGATGTTGCTTTTGGTCTTTCCAAGTGCAATGGCTAAATACATTTTAAGAATAGGGTCTGGTTCTGAGATGAAAATATTGGCTAAACTGCTGTCTATTTTCATGGTATCCAGCCTAATATCATTTGACCTGAATAAGTAATTGGAGGCAATTAGTCTTGCCTCTCGATGATAAGTCGGATTTTGTACTAGATGAAGCATTCGCTTTGTCCCTTCAGTTGTTGTGATGTTGCGAAGGGCGTAACGATAGATACAAAGTGCTTGTCCTTCTATTAAAGTGGTATCTTTTGGATAATAAGTGCTAACGGTACTGACCAATTTTAGATAATCTGGCGTTCCAACTTTTCCAATGGCTTCAAGAATAAACTTATTGAGTTGCCCTGTCGTATCTGTGGGTTGAAAGGCTTTTACTAGACTATCTTGCGCGCTGACATTTCCTATTTGCCCTAGCGCATAAGCTGCTGCAATACGCACATCCTCAATGGGGTCTTTGAGCAAAGAAATAAGTGCATCCACTGCCTTTTCATCTCTAATGGAGGCAAAAGCCATTGCTGCCCAGTAGCGAGTATTTGCGTCTTTATCCTTCGTCAAAAGGAGTAACGAATCCGCCTTTTGTTGATCTTGAAGGTCATAAATGGCTTGCGTAGCAGGGCTAGTCAAGAGATAATTAATTTTAGTGAGGTCATTGCTATTGAAGTCGGGTGGCAAACAACTTTGGATGCCTGCCACCAATGCTACTATAATTATTAATCCGCTAATGAAACGGTGGATACTCATATTAAAATTATTTCAGTCATAAATGTTCTTACCTAGCCTCTTGCCCTTCTTGCATCCGCAAAACTTTTGATATAAATAATCATGGCAACAATAGAAAATCCAATCATTGTGGCTACCCTAGCAATGCCAAGTGTATCTTCTGCATTAATTCTGCTTCTTAAAGGCATGAATAAGGCAATGATGAGCAACAGTGTTAGTAGAACAATAATGTGCGCCACTACTTTATTTCCTTTTTTAAACAAAGGTGTTGCAAAGAGAAAAATTGCACCAAACCCCACTGGAATAAGTGCAGTAGGTGAGGCTTTGTCTGCTGTTAAATACGCCCAAAGTCCTAATGCAATCAGTACAATTGCATTGATAAGATTAATTTGAAATGGTTTCATTTTCTGTTTATAATTTTATTTAATAGTTCTTAATCACTTACAGTTCGTCGCCAAAGCCATCGTCTAGCTTATCGTTTGTATTTAAACCATTAAGTCTATTGTAAGCACTACAATCCATTTCGATGCCAATATCTCCTGTTGGTCGCTTGAATTGTGCGGTTGCGTCCCAACCGTATTTAGGGTCTTTTTCTAGGGCTTCTATTAACAGTTGAAAGAAAGGTCTTGCCATTCTTGCCCCTTGCCCAAATTCGATAGAGCGGAATCGAATCCATCGTTCCTCCCCACCTACCCAAGTACCAACGACCAAGTTAGGTGTAACGCCCATGTACCAACCATCCACAAAACTGTTGGTTGTCCCTGTTTTTCCACCAGTTGGGGTTTTAATTTTATTGAAACCGCCAGCAGTTGAGTTGTTGTAACGCAACATATCTAGCATCACATAGTTGTATTCCGGCTTGAGTGCGAGACTTTGTTCAGGTATTTTTTCATACAGCACTTTTCCGTTTTTATCCTCAATTTTTCGGATGTGGTAAGGTTCACTATAAGTTCCATTATTGGCAAATGTGGTGTAAGCACCTGCCATTTCCCAAACCATTAAATCGGCAGCCCCCAAAACAATAGAAGGTACTCTCGGAATAATGGGCTGTCCATTAGGGTATTTAGCATCTTTTTCAATACCCATACCGTCTAGCATACTAATAACTGGTTCTACCGAGCCAATTTGCTTGAGTAAATAGACCGTAATAGAGTTTTTAGATACCCTAAGTGCATCGCGTAGGGTTAATGGCTGATAGGACCATTTACCATCTGAGTTGGAAGGTGCCCATTCTTTAATGAGGTCAAAATTAGATTCGCCCGGCGTAATGGTATAAGGCATATCTTGCACTTTGAAACAAGGCGAAAATCCTTGACGCGAAATGGCAGTGGCGTAAACAAAGGGTTTAAATGTAGAACCGACTTGTCTTCTGGAGCGGATGTGGTCGAATTTGAACCATCTATGATCCACGCCGCCAACCCATGCTTTTATTTCTCCACTGTAAGGGTCAACTGCTAAAGAACCGATTTGCAGAAACATACGCAGGTATTTGATGGAATCAATAGGACTCATTATAGTATCTTTCTGCATTTTGTCGTTATAAGCAAAAATAGTCATTTTGACAGGCTCCTTAAATTGTGCTCTCACAGCGGATTGCAGTTTATTCCACTGCGAACGTAAGGTTGAAAAATGCTCGCTCTTGAGTATTTTTCGATAAGTGTTTGCCATATCGTTGGAAATGAACTTTTTATCCAATAATTCGGCAATGTGTCCCGGTTTCTTTGATTCGTTGAGTATGCGTTCAATATCAATGTCTCTCAAGTTGAGGTCTTTAATTTCAGCGGCTAATTTATCCTCTACGCCACTTAAATATTTGCTTCGTAGAGCTTGGTATCGGTCTGATTCTCTTACCAGCTTTGTTAATGCGTTTTCTCTAATATCCATTTCACTAGCACTGGTGTTATTGTCTTTGTACTTCCATGGGTCTTTGTCTTTCCAATGTTTAAAGTAGCTGCTTTGTAGTGAAGCCATATGTTTTATCATTTCTCGTTCAGCAATGCGTTGCAGTTGAGGGTCAATGGTGGTATAAATTTTTAATCCATCCCTGTAAATATTATATGGTCTTCCATCTGTGGTCGTTTGACCTTCCAGTAGCTGCCGCACATCTTTTGATAATTCTGCTCGGTAATAGGGTGCAATTCCTTCACTTTGACTTGAGCGTTTGAATTTGGACATATCCAGCGGTTTGGCTTTGTAACGTTCATACTGCTCATTGGTAAGAAAACCGTTCTTGCACATTTGGAGTAGGACTACGTCTCTGCGTTCTTTTGAGCGTTCTGGAAAACGTTTAGGATTATAAAGCCAAGGGTTCTTAAGCATCCCAACTAGCGTAGCGGCTTCTTCTACATCCAGCGAATCTTGAGATTTGGCAAAATAAATTTCGGCTGCTGCTTTTATACCATCTCCATCATTGATAAAATCAAATTTATTGAGGTACATGGCAATAATTTCTTCCTTGGTATAGTTTCGCTCTAGGCGAATGGCGATAATCCACTCTTTAAATTTCTGCAAAGCACGTTCAAGACCTGAACCGGGCTTGCCGGTAAAAAGTAATTTAGCCAACTGCTGGGTAATGGTGCTACCCCCGCCTGCGTCTCTCCCAAGTACAACGGTTTTGAAGATGACTCGACCCAATGCTTCAATATCAATACCACTGTGTTTGTAGTATCGTTCATCCTCCGTAGCAATAAGGGCATTCACTACATTTTTGGATAACTGTTGGTAAGAAACGGGTACACGATTTTCGATGTAGTAACGCCCTAGCACCTCCATATTGTCGCCATAAATTTGCGATGCTAGTTCACTTTTAGGATTTTCCAATTCTTTTAATGAAGGTAGATTCGTACGCGACAGTAGGAAAAAGAAAATAATAACAGCAACGACTGCCAAAGCCAAACCAATCCACAATAAGCGCATTAGCCACTTGTAAGTGTTTTGCCTTTTTTGGCGAATATCTAAGATGGTAGTATCTTTCATAGATAATTTCTTTTGCTTCAATAATTAATTTGTTATGATGGTTTGAGGTATTAATTCATTGTAAAAGTGTAAACTTTCTATAATTTCTACCCAATGGCTTGTTTGATTGATATGTACCTTACCAATAGGGTGAATCAATGAAAAGTTGATTAAATCTTGCTCATTTTTTTTGTCTTTTTTCATCATTTCAATCAGCCATGAAAATGCAATATTTGGAATAATAACCTCATCGTAAATACGCAATAAAAATTGGCTTATATGTTCCAACTCGATGTAGGCTAATCCCAATTTCTTGTAAGACAAATAGGCTTCGCTAATCATACCAATGGCAATGGCTTCACCATGCAATAGTGGACGTTCGGATTGTAAAAAGTAACTTTCCACAGCATGCCCTACGGTATGACCAAAATTTAGTGCCTTTCGCAAGCCTTTTTCGTAGGGGTCTGCTTCTACAATTTGCTGTTTGATGCGCAGAGAAGGTACTAAAAAATGGGTCCAATCCACTTGCTGGAGATCGGTAATTGCCTGAATTTGCTGCCATTGTTGTGCATCGTAAATTAAACTATGCTTTATGATTTCAGCAAATCCACTTCTGATTTCTCTTGCAGGAAGGGTATCCAAAAAATGTGGCTCAATAAAAACTGCTTTTGGATTAGCAAAAACACCAATACTATTTTTAACTTCTTGAAAATCAATTCCTAACTTGCCACCAATAGAGGCATCTACTTGGGAAAGTAGCGTTGTTGGAAATTGTACAAAATCAATACCTCGTTTGAACGTACTAGCGCAAAAGCCTCCCATATCACCGATAACGCCTCCTCCTAAGTTAACCATTAGGGCTTTTCGGTCAACATTAGCATCCATCATTTTTGACCAAATGATTTGGCAAGTGTCAATATTTTTATGTTGTTCCCCTGAAGGAATTTCAATGACAAAAAAATGCTCGAAATTTGTGTTTTCGCTGAACATCGGCAGGCAATACTTACGAGTATTTTCATCCACTAAAACTACAATTTTAGATGGTTGTAGGCTATGGAGTAAGGCATTCCACTGTTGCCAAATTGCCCCTATGTGTATTGTATAGTTTTGCAACGAAATTGTCTGTATCATACTTTATTTTTTTATCTACTGGTTAAGGCAGATAAATTGATTTGACCAATCTGATTGAATCTGATGCAAAGATAAACGAAAGGAGCATACTATTTATCATCTTATTTCACGCAATATTGGTTGAGCTAACAATTCTTTAGGTAAAAATGACGTTTGAGGATGACTAAAAAGAGTTATCTTGCAGTTTAATTAATTTTTATTCAATCACGCTTCGTATTATGAAACAACTGTACATTATTTCTGCTATTTTGTTAGCAACCAGTTCATTCGTTTTTGCTCAAATAGGGCAGCCCTGTAAGCCAGACGAATCCTTGAAAGATTCGCTCGGTGTTTTTCCACTTCCTTTCGATTCAATACTTAGCCCACTGGGCGGCATCAAGGAAATTGCTTGTTTAGGTAAACCCTACGAAACAGTATTCACCGTAGCTATTGGTGGTGCACTTAATTTTTCTGGGACGGAAATTACAATTGACTCTATTCGCCTTGCTACTACTGGTGCTGTAACAGGACTGCCAGCAGGTTTGACTTACGAGTGCGGCACGCCTGATTGTACTTTTAGAAAAGGAAAACTAGGTTGTTTTGTTGTTAAAGGGACTACTAGAGAAACCAATATACCTCGTAGCTATCCATTGACCATTAAAGGCGTTATTTTCTCAGGCGTTATTCCTATTGAGTTGACGTTTCCAAATGAATTAATTGCTGTTGGAACATATACTATTACTGTTGCCTCTGCCGATAGTGAGGCTTGCATGACCTCTAGTTTGAATGAGCTTAGTCGGCAAACGCTGAATGCTCAACTTGCGCCTAACCCTCTTGCTGAGTTTGGTATCTTGAACATCAATGCA
Source organism: uncultured Saprospiraceae bacterium (assembly GCA_937944245.1). Classification (GTDB taxonomy): domain Bacteria; phylum Bacteroidota; class Bacteroidia; order Chitinophagales; family Saprospiraceae; genus JAAUTG01. Next base: position 63,042 of record CALDYY010000005.1, read on the forward strand.
CAACAAGCTGGTCGCTATCAACTTAATATTTTTGATTTGTTAGGCAAAGTGGTGTCAACAGAGATGATATTTTTGCAAGTAGGTGAAAATCAGATAGATTTGGATGCTAATAAACTATCCGATGGAATGTATATTTTCAACCTTAAAAATGATAATACTCAAATAAGTCAACGATTCGTAGTAAAAAAATAAACTATTTTGTTGGAATCAGTTTGTTTAACAGCTTAAAGGTTTTAAACATCTGAATATTATCTATTTAGTACCAGTGAATTTAACTATTGGCTTTTTCTTCTGATTCTGACAAAATTATCACCTTCACCTTTAACAACCTTTTCTCATAGAGGCATCCAGCACATGCACCCACTGTCTGTAATCATTATGCTTTCAGTGGAACTTACACATACAAACACACCAAACAGATTTTTTTAACGTGCTAAAAATAAGTGCTTTATGAAGAAAATGATTACATTGATGTTCATTTGTGTAACTGCACAAATGCTAATTGCACAAGTTGGTTGTCCAGGATGTCAAGTTGTGTTATCACAAAATTTAGCTTTAGACACTATATATATAGGTGGTCTCCCAGATGGAAAAGCAGGTGAACCTTATGAAGCAGACCTAAGTTTTAGGATGCCTAAAACAACAACTCCCGTAGCAAGTGTGGATTCTACGGTGTTAGGTGGCTTGCCTATTTCTCGAATTACTATTTCTAAGGTTGACGGTTTGCCTGCGGGCATAGCGTGGGAGGCAAGCCAGTTAGAGTTTGCGGTAGCTAATGAAACCGACGGCTGCGCTAGATTTTGTGGATTACCAACGGCTGCTGGTTTGTATATGGTCAAAATTACCTTAAAAGCTAGAATCCTCATTATTGAGCGAGAAACTTCTTTTGAAATTCCACTTTACATTGCTCCACCATCAGACACTATGGGCGCATTTAGTTTAGAAAATAATATTGCTTGTGGAGCAGCCAATGTAAGTTTTAGAAATAACGTACCAAGTTTTGATAGAGAAGGCTATTCCTATTTTTGGGATTTTGGTAATGGAAAAACTTCCACAGAAGAAAACCCAGCACCTCAAGAGTATCCAGAAGTTGGAACTTACGAGGTGAGTTATCAAGCTATTGTGGATACAGGTAGTTACGTGCTGCGGAAGGTTACTATTTTGAGCGAACCAAATTGTAGGGACATATTAAGTTTGCCCGATTATTTTATCGAAATATATAACCCCGAAGGTCAACTCGTGCTCAACACGCCCGATGCACGCAATCGCCCTTTGCCTGTTTCTTTTGATGTGGAGCTACCACTCAATGAAGGGGAATATACTTTGGTCATTATTGATGATGATACTGGCATTGATGGTCCAGATGATTTATGCGGTACGCTACCTTTTACGCTAAAGGATACGCTATTGGAACTCAACGGTATCGTGGTTAGACTGGACATTCCTTACCGCCCAGACACCATCACTTCAGTAGATACCGTTCGGGTATTTGCTTTTCCAGATTTACCTCGCATTTCAAAGTCTTTTAATGAGCCACTTTGCACAGGAGATAGTGTGTTATTAAAGGTAACGAACTATGAATCTGGTATTCAATGGTTGTTGAACAATACTGCCATACCTAATGCGAATGAACCTGTCTTTGCTGCCACATCATCAGGTAGTTACGCTATTAGTTATACTTCTATTGGTGGTTGTTCTGTGGTGTCTCGACCAGAGGTGGTGAATTTTGGGCAGATTCCTTTTGTGCCTATTTTTGAGGAAGAAAACAATTTATTGTCTTTACTTGCTGATAGTTTGCTAAACAATAGCCTGCAACTTTCATGGTTGTTAGACAGTACAGTATTGAAAAATGAAAATGAACCCACGCTGTGCGCTAAGACTTCAGGCAATTATACTTTAACGTTGCTTGATTTAAAGACTAAGTGCAAAAATTCATTCACTGCTGAAGTTACAATTAATCCCGATATTGTTAACTGTACCATTTCAAATGTAAACAAATTGATACTGAATGATTTACGCATTTTCCCAAATCCTGTTGAAAACATTTTGTACCTCACTTTTGAGCGTAACAGCAATGAACTCATCGTTGTTGAGTTGATTGATTTGCTTGGTAGAGTGCAGCAACAATGGCGCGATAATGCCACAGTAATAAATATGCAATTCAATATCAACGACTTACCTGTCGGTGCTTATTGGTTGAGAATAGTTGAAGATAAAAAAATGGCTACTTATAAAATTGTGAAGCAATAGCTTTATTAGGCATTGGTCATCAAGAGTGTAGTTGTAGATAAATCCTTTCGATTTACCGCATTTACACACTTAGATAAATAAAAAAACCTGTCGAATGAAAATTATTTCGACAGGCTATTATTGTTAAACAAAACGAAAGAAATAACTTGCTTATTCAACTAAAGGGAAGTTAGACACTAAAGAGCAGTTAAATCTTAATGTGTAAATTGCCCTTCTTCTGTGCTTCCAGCCATTGCTACTGTAGAGGACTTGCCCTGCTGTACAGTATTTTGAACATAATCAAAATAGCTTGTTCCTACGAACGCTTGATGTTTTACAGCAGCAAAACCATATTCTTGTAATGCAAATTCGCGTTGTTGTAATGCAGAATAACCTGCCATACCCGATTCTTTATATGCTTTGGAAAGCTCAAACATAGAAGTATTTAGAGCATGGAAACCTGCCAACGTAATGAATTGGAATTTGTAGCCTAGTTCTGCTAGGTTTTCTCTAAAAGTCAACATTTCTGATTTGCTCAAGTGCGCTGCCCAGTTGAAAGAAGGTGAGCAGTTGTAAGCCAACATTTTGCCTGGAAACTGTTCGTGAATACCTTGTGCAAATTCTCTGGCTTGTCCTAAATCTGGCAGTGAAGTCTCTAACCAAATTAAGTCAGCGTATGGAGCGTAAGAAAGCCCTCTATTGATGCCTTGTTCTAATCCACAGTTTACATAATAAAATCCTTCTGTACTACGCTTACCGGTCAAAAAAGGATGGTCGCGCTCATCAATATCAGAAGTCAATAAATTAGCAGCATCCGCATCTGTTCGAGCAATAATGATTGTTGGTGTATTCATAACGTCGGCAGCTAGGCGCGCCGCTACAAGCTTATCAATAGCTTCTTGTGTAGGTACAAGCACTTTACCACCTAAGTGTCCACATTTTTTTGCTGAGGACAACTGGTCTTCAAAGTGAACTGCTGAAGCGCCTGCCTCAATCATAGCTTTCATCAATTCAAAGGCATTCAAATTGCCACCAAAGCCTGCTTCAGCATCTGCAATAATAGGTACCATCCAGTCAATATTGCCCTTTCCGGTAACAGATTGAATCTGGTCTCGTCTCATAAGAGCGTTGTTAATTCTTTTAACTACATTCGGAACAGAATCAGCAGGATAAAGTGATTGGTCAGGATACATTTGACCTGCTAAGTTTGCATCAGCCGCCACTTGCCATCCACTTAAATAAATAGCATCCAAGCCTGCGGTTACTTCTTGAATGGCTTGATTGCCTGTAAGTGCACCTAAACCCGACACAAAAGGCTGCTTTTGTAGCTTGTCCCAAAACTTATTAGCTCCTTGTTTTGCCAGAGAGTATTCGATTTCCACAGTTCCTCTCAATCGAATAACGTCTTCTGCGGAATATGGACGTCTAATACCAGTCCATCTAGGGTTTGTTGCCCAATCAACAATTAAGTTTTTTACTTTTGAAATGTTTTCCATTGTTTTGTAGTTTAAATTTTTAATTAAATGTCATAATTATTGGTCTCCTTCTTCATTTGAGAAGGAGACTCTTTTAGATTAATTCATATGCAGGCACTGTCAAAAATTCACTAAATTCCTCTTCTTTAATTATTCGGTCAAATAATGCTATGGCTTCGTTAAATCGTCCTTGCTTGTAGTTTTCTTCGCCGACATACTGCTTAATCTTTTGGATTTCAACAGGTAACATCGTTTTGTACAACTCGTAAGTAATGGGTCTGCCATCTTCTAATGTAGCTTTGTGATGTATCCATTGCCACACTTGCGCTCTCGAAATCTCAGCAGTGGCAGCATCTTCCATCAGGTTATAAATAGCTGCTGCACCAATGCCTCTCAACCAACTTTCAATGTAAAGAATACCAACTCGAATGTTCAAAGCCAAGCCTTCCTCCGTGATAGTACCTTCAACAGGACGAATCAAATCACTTGCGGTTGTTGAAAAATCTTCTCTCTTGTTGTGAATTTGATTTGGTGTTGGCATGTGCTGATTAAAAATGTCCATAGCTACTTGTACCAATCCTGGATGGGCTACCCAAGTGCCATCGTGTCCATTTTTTACTTCTAGTAATTTATCTTGACGTACTTTTTCAAGTGCTCTTTCATTTGCTTCTGCATCATTCTTAATAGGAATGAAAGCCGCCATTCCGCCCATAGCATGTATGCCTCTACGGTGGCAGGTCTGGATAACCAACTGCGAGTAGGCACTCATCATAGGGGTACTCATAGTTACTTTTGAGCGATCGGGTAGTATGAAGTTAGGATGTTGGCTAAATTTTTTGATGTAAGAGAAAATATAGTCCCAGCGACCACAATTTAGACCAGCAGAGTGTTCCCTTAATTCATACAAAATTTCGTGTAATTCAAAAGTAGCCAAAATAGTTTCTATTAGTACAGTTGCCTTAATGCTACCTTGTGGAATGTTCAAGTAATCCTGTGCAAACACAAAAACATCATTCCATAGCCTTGCTTCCAAGTGGCTTTCTATCTTGGGCAAGTAAAAATAAGGACCTGATCCTTTGTCAATCAACGCTTTAGCATTATGAAAAAAGTAAAGCCCAAAATCCACCAAACTTCCACTCATAGGTTCACCCTTAACAGTAAGGTGCTTTTCTAGTAAATGCCAACCTCGCGGGCGAACTAAGAGCGTAGCGATTTTATCATTTAATCGGTACTGCTTGCCATTTTCTGGATTAACAAAACTTATAGTGCCATTAACAGCATCGCGCAAGTTAATTTGTCCTTCTATGCAGTTACTCCAAGAAGGAGTATTGCTATCCTCCAAATCTGCCATAAATACTTTTGCACCACTATTAAGCGCATTGATAATCATTTTTCTATCTACCGGACCTGTTATTTCTACTCTTCGGTCTTGTAAATCTGCTGGAACAGTTGCCACTTTCCATTCACTTGCCCTAATTTTCTTGGTTTCTTCTAAAAAGTTAGGCAACTGACCAGCATCTATTGCTTTTTGTTTGTTTATCCTTTGTTCTAGTAAATCTTTTCTACGCTTATTGAAACGCTCATGCAATTCAATCAGAAACTGAAGTGCTTTGTCGGTGAGTATCTCCTTGTAATCTTCTTTAAGCCTCCCCCTTATTACCAATTCATTTTTGGTACTTTGATTAGGTATTGAGAAATTAGTCATAACTTTACTTTTTTGTTTGTTTAACGAATATGCCTGCAATATACAACTTTTTTCTTTTAGAGAAATTTTCTCTAAAAATATATTTTTCTCAAAATTATTATATTTACGTTATGTAATGTAACCAAATAGGATGCGAACAAATAAAAAGTGAATTATTTTATATAAAAAAATATGTTTATTTAATTGATTTTCAAAAAAATAAGATGTTAAACAACGAAGAGATTATTAAATTAATTTTCGGTCTTAAGATAAAATATTTACGTCAGCAAAAGCAATATTCTTATCAAGAACTTTCTAATTTGACAGGCTTGGTCGTATCCTATTTGCACGATATTGAAAAGGGGAAAAAGTATCCAAAGGTAGATAAAATCAATGCTCTAGCCGACGCGCTAGGGGTAGATTATAATTATTTGGTTTCCACCCAAGCCTCCAAAAAAATTCAACCTATCGTGGATTTAGTGCAATCTGATTTTTTCAAAGTATTTCCGCTTGAACTATTTGGCATTACACCTGCCAAGTTGTTTGAACTATTTTCCACTACACCAGATAAAGTAAATGCTTTTATTGGGACAATCACCAAGATTGCTCGGAATTATCAAATGAAGAATGAGCATTTCTACATGGCAGCTTTGCGCTCCTACCAAGATATTTATGACAATTACTTCGAAGATATTGAACAAGCGGTGGAAAAATTTAGAACCACTTTACAAGTGAAGTCTAATTTGCCTCTGAAGACTGATTATCTTATAGAGTTGCTGCGAAAGCATTATCAAATTACTGTTGATAAGCATAAAATGGTTAATCATCCAGAGATAGATAGTGTTCGGTCTTACTTTTCTAAGCAAAAAAAAGTGCTTTATCTCAATGGAGCACTCAATATGGCACAGGAAAATTTTTTATTAGCTAGAGAGTTGGGCTTTCAATTTCTTGAACTAAAAGAACGTCCTTACTTGACACGTATGGAGCAGGTAGATTCCTTTGATCAACTGCTTAATAACTTTAGAGCCTCTTATTTTTCCGTAGCTTTATTAATGCCGGAATTAGCGCTGGTAGAGGATATCCGCCAGTTTGCACAGCAGGCCACTTGGCAGCCTCAAAGATTAGTGCAGTTGCTAGATAAGTATAATGTAACCCCAGAAATGTTCTTACAGCGATTGACCAATCTACTGCCTCATCATTTTGGCATCAACGATTTGTTTTTCTTGCGCATGAACGGAAGTGAATCCAATAGTCGTTTTGATATGACAAAGGAACTACATCTTTCGCAATTACATAGCCCTTACGCTAATGAGCGAGATGAGCACTACTGTCGTCGCTGGGTTTCTATTAAAATAATTGAAGCCATGTGGCAACAACCTGCGAATTTACATCAGCCATTACTTGTACAAGCCCAAATTTCCCAATATTGGGAAAGTTCTAATGCTTATCTTTGTATTGCCCTAGCAAAAACAGAACATTTTGGTACACCAAATCATTCTAGCGTTACGCTTGGCTTACTCATTAATGATAAGCTAAGACAAATCTTTCGGTTTCTAAATGATTTGGCATTACCTATTTTTCAAGTCAATACGACTTGTGAACGCTGCTCCATGCCCGATTGTAAGGAACGAGCGGCTACACCAATAGTGCTAGAAAAAGTAGCGCAACATGAAAAGGTAAAACTTGCTTTAGAAGATTTAGAGCGGGAGTAAGCATCTATAAAAGTGTTATGAATATACTTTCTTCTCTATTTGACGCTACAATAATTTAGGTCTACTTGGGGTCTGAAAAAGTTGCAATAACGCATCTTTCTTGTTTCTTGAAACCTTCACTTTACCCTCGTTCGACATGACCAAGTAACCACCGTCTGCTTTGATGTAATGTTTAATTTCGTTTAAGTTAACTACAAAAGAATTGTGTACTCTAAAGAAATGATAATTGCCCAACACTTCTTCCATCTCTTTCAAAGTTTTTGAAATGAAAAGGTCTTTATCACCTTTTAAAAATATTTTAGTGTAGTTATTGTCTGATTGGCAATAAATAATTTTATCAACTTCCGCAAAAACCAATCCCTCAAAGGTAGGAAGAGCTATTTTTCGTATAATATTTTGAGCTGTTTTTTCTGTGGCTATATTTCTTGGTAACTGTTGCATTTCAAGTTTGGTGGTCACTTTTTGAACGGCTGCCATCAATTCATCCTCATCAATCGGTTTGAGTAAGTAATCAATAGCATTAATTTTAAACGCTTTCACCGCATATTCGTCATAAGCAGTAGTGAAAATCACCTCAAAATCAATGTCTTCCAAAAGTTCTAGCATCTCAAATCCATTCATGTAGGGCATGTCCACATCTAGGAAAACGACGTTAGGTTTATGTTGCTTAATTGCCTTCAGACCCGATTTCCCGGAGTCGCAAAGTTCTAATATTTCTACATTAGGGCAGGAATTTTTCAATTCCCATTCTAACATTTTCAAGCAATTTGGTTCGTCGTCTATCAAAATGGCTTTTAACATAAATATTTTTTTATTATTATGATTAAGCTAAACCTTGCTCTAGCGAGTATCCCAACTTTATTCAAAGAAAGTGGTTGTACTTGATGCATATAAGATTACATAAAAGTTGAAACGATAAAAAGTTGCTTATTCAGTTGCGCAACGAAATAGGTTTAGTATTTATCTTTTTAAATGATTATAAACATTGAACTATACAAAACAAACACTCAGAAAGCTAGAATTATTGCTAGAAGAAGTAGGTTATATCATCCGCTACGAGAAAGGAAACTTTCAAAGTGGCTATGCTATTGTAAAAGATCAAAAAATAATTATCATTAATAAATTTTTTGAAACCGAAGCACGTATCAATAGCTTTTTAGACCTTATTAACGAGGGGATTATCACGGAAGAACTTTTATTGAGTGAAAAATCGAGTAAATTCCTTCGACAAATACTTCGAGATAACGAAAAAGAAAATGACACAGAAGCAGGATAAATTACCTAAAATGACACTCACTTTTCTAGGAACAGGCACTTCGACAGGTTGTCCAGCCATTGGTTGTACTTGCCGAACTTGTACTTCTACTGATCCTCGCGACCAGCGACTTCGCACTTCTGCCTACCTTGAAGTGGATGACTTAAAATTGCAAATTGATATAGGTCCTGACTTCAGACAGCAGATGCTCCGAGCGAACATTAAACATATAGATGCTTTGCTCATCACCCACGAACACAATGACCACATCATTGGCTTAGATGAAATACGCTCCTATAATTTTCTACAAAAAAAATCAATTCCTGTCTATGCTACCGAACAAGTACAATACGACCTCAAACAACGCTTTTATTACATGTTTACTAATCCTTCCTATCCTGGTGTACCTAAAGTGGACTTGCTAACTATTTCAAAAGAGCAGCCTTTTAAAATAAAAGATACCTTTATCACACCCATCGAAGTCTTGCATGGAAACCTTCCTGTTTTAGGGTTTCGTATTTACGACTTTGCTTATATCACTGATATTAAGACAATTAGCGACAAAGAACTGGACAAAGTAAGGGGGGTAAAAACTTTAGTGTTGAGTACGCTACACAAAGATGCTCATTTTTCTCATCTCAATATTGACGAAGCCCTTCAACTTATTGACGAACTTCGACCAGAAAATACTTATTTCACACACATCAGCCACCAAATGGGGCGACATGCAGAAGTGAATGACAATTTCCCACCAAATGTAAATTTAGCTTATGACGGTCTGAAAATAAGTATATTATAAGTAAGTTTCATATTTACTTAACATACGGGTATTATATTCGCGTAGTTTTTCACTTAAGTAATATTCGTATATGATGAATTTCTATTCTTTTGTAAAAAAGTTCACATTGTTTGTGTTGACAGTAGCTCCAATATTGCTATCTGCTCAAAACGCTTTAATCTATAAAGCCGACTTCAGTGGTTCAAATAGAACCACTGGCAATCAATGGCGCGCCATTAAACGATTGGGTTGCTTTGGGGACAATACCTTCGGCACTGGAGGCGGTGTATTTCAGTTGGCAGGTATTCAAGGAACTGGTTGTCAGCCAGGAGCAAACAATAGTCAACTTATAGCTGGACCTATTGATATTTCTCGGTTCTCCAATGTCGAATTTATTGTTGATGTTTCTGCGCAAGGTATTAACGGGCAAGTGTTTGAAGATTCTGGACAAGGACGAGACTTTTTTGGTGTAGAAGTATTGCTGGACGGCAGAACAATCTTTTCCAGAGACCTCTCTTTAGGAGGAGTATCCACCGCTCGTGCCACTTGGGCTAATGTGGGCTATTGCGGTGGCGCAATGGAAATCATCATCACCTTTGGTACTCAGAACCCAGATGAATTTCTTTTTGTGGAATCCATCGAGATTCGGGGCGATCAAAGAGCAAAGCCGTCGGCAAGCAATCAGCGTTTAAACGTATGTGTAGGGCAAAACGATATATTGCAATTAACAGGTGTCAGTCCAGGTGCAAGCATTGACTGGGAAGGACCCGATGGTCGCTTGATAGCTGCCAACAGAAACAGAACGTCTCTAGTGCTGCCAACTTTTGCTCGAAATCAAGCAGGACAGGTATTGGATTATCTAGCTATCATAGATGACCCCGCATGCCCTAACAACACATTAGAAATTCCCTTTGAAGTGGAAGTGCTGGCTGCTATCGGCGATGTGCAGTTGAGTAGGAAAGAAGCCTGCGAAGGCGAGGACTTAGAGCTTAGAGTAGATGTTTCAGGTACAGGACCGTTTCAATATGAATGGATATTACCCAATGGTACAACGAGAAGAACCACTGTACCTTTTTTATCTTTCCCTAGCGTGAGAAAAGCAGATGAGGGGCTATACGAAGTCTTTGTTACAGATTTAGGTGCAGAAGGAAGGTGTGCAGATGCTTCGGCAAGAGCAGAAGTTATTGTTAATACAGGACCGGGTGGCGTTGACCTTAATTTCAAGAGGGGAGGCTACTGCGTAGGAGAGCAACTTGAATTAGGTGCAAGCACTATTAACAGAGGTAATTTTGAATATACTTGGTTTAAAAATGGACGACAAATAGGTACTACTTTTGCTCCTAGTTTTTTTGTGGCGGTAGAAGCAAAAAAATCAGATGAGGGCGACTATGCCGTTTTAGTAGTGGATCGTGCCACAGGCTGCGAAGTGGAAACCAGAGATGCTTTTGTAGAAGTGCTTAACGGACCAGGTATCATTTCAGCTACTAGAAATCCTGATTTTTGTACAGGCTCAAACAATCAGATTCAGGTAAGCATTCAAAATCCAGGAAATTATTTGTTCACATGGGAATTACCAAATGGCACAAAACGACAATTTAGAGGAACAAATGCTAATCTAGTGCTTAACAATATAGATAACTCTGTGGCAGGGTCTTACATTATCACTGTAGAAGACGAAACAACAGGTTGTTTTGCAGAAGATGCGAATGTCTTTGTCACAGTTTTCCCACAACCACAACTCACCAGTTTAACTACATCACAAAATTGCAACGAATTGCCTACCTTTCAGGCAAATGTAGCTTCTAGCAATCAACTGGTGTATTGGTATGCTACGGAGAATGCACCTGAAAATAACTTCATTTTTCTTGGAACATCCTTCAAGCCAACCACAGCAGGAAATTATTTTTATGAGGTAGTAGATCAAGCTACAGGTTGTAGTAGTGCAAGACGTTTATCCGTTCGTGCAGATGTGTTGGTAGGAGTAGAATCGTCAGTCAGTGCTTTAGCTACAACTATTTGCGAGGGGACAAACACCACACTAACTGCTTCGGGAGGCACAAATTATTTATGGAGTACAGGAGATAGAACGCCAAGCATTCAAGCAGGTGCAGGCACATACAGCGTAACAGTTAGTAATGCTGATGGGTGTAGCAATACAGAAACAATTTCAGTACAGAATTTCCCAACTTTTACGGCTCAAATTACAGGTGCAGCGCAAATCTGCGAAGGACAAACAACAACGTTGACAGCCACACAAGGACAAAATTACTTGTGGAGCAATGGACAAACGACGCAAAGCATCACCGTTCCAGCCGGAAATTACACGGTAGAAGTAACAAATGCCAATGGTTGTAAAGGTCAGGCGCAAGCGCAAGTGGTTACTCAATCACTACCGACTTTCGCCGTAGCCAAGCCAGCAGCTTGCAACGCTAATTTTACAGCGTATGACTTTGATTTGACTACGGAAGTGGGCAATACCGTTACTTCGGATGGAGGAACAGTAGTTGAAATATTTCCAGGTGTATTCCAAATTGTGGATATTCCGACAAGCAAAAATTTGATAGTTACTATTACTAATTCAGCAGGTTGTTCTATTCAACAAACAGTTACAGCACCTGATTGCAGTTGTCCAACACTAGTACCACCTACGGTAAATATAACTCAAGTGAATATTTGTCAAGGTCAGCCTTTCCCCGCTTTGACTGCTGCTGTGGAAGGAGAGGGATTAGCAATAGATTGGTACGATGCAGCTACTGGTGGTAATTTGTTGATTGAGAATAGCTTAACTTTTACACCAACATCGGGAGGTACTTTTTATGCAGCCGCTAGAAATACAAACTCCGGTTGTCCAAGTAACACAAGAACAGCAATTACGGTAGTGGTTAATACCTTGCCTAGCGTGCAAGTAACAAGTGTTACAGATGTTACTTGCGCACAGGATTTTGGCGCTATCACACTGAATACAACGGGTGGTTTAGCTCCATTCCAGTTTAGTATTGAACCTAATATCTTTCAAAACAGCAATGTTTTTGATAATCTGCCAAAAGGTTTTTACACGGTTACGGTCAGAGATGCTAATGGTTGCGAAGGTCAAGTAGAAGCGACTATCATGACCAATATTAGAAATGATGTACAGACTGTGCAACGCTTTAGTTGTAATCTTTCAGAAATTGGAATAGATACGCTGTTCTTTATCAACGAATTAGGTTGTGATAGTTTGATTGTCATTAGTACGCAAGACGGCACAACACGCCCAACGTTATTAACAGCAACGACTTGCGATCGCAATCAAGTGCGTGATACGACCATCTTTCAAAATCAATTTGGTTGCGATAGTTTGGTCATTACCAATTACACATTCACGCCAGCCGATACTACACTTTTAACGGCAACGACTTGTAATCCAACTGAAGTAGGACAACAGACTAATCTTTTCAAAAATCGCTTAGGTTGCGATAGTTTGGTGATTACCAATGTCTTACTCATTCCTGCTGATACCACTCTTTTGGAGGCGACAAGTTGCGACCCTAATGCAGTAGGTAGAACTACACGTCTTTTGCAAAATCGTGCTGGTTGTGATAGTTTAATTATCACAAATACCATATTTGCAGACAAAGACCAAATTTTGCTAACGCAAACTACTTGCGACCCTACTCGAGTGGGTATTGATACCCTTAAATTTATCAATCGCTTGGGCTGTGATAGTTTGATTATTACACAAACTACTTTGCGTGGAACACCTGATACGGTTCGACAAGAGCGTATTAGTTGCGATTTTGACCAAGTAGGGGAACAAACTTTTATTTTCCAAAATGCGTCAGGTTGTGATAGCGTGGTCATTGTCAATACCATTTTTGATTTCCCAGCAGCACCAAGGGTAAATATTTCTTCCAGAGCGCCGATTTGCCAAGGCGATGAAGTTACTCTATCGGTGTTGAATTATACAGAAGGTTTACAATGGTTGAGAAATGGCAACATCATTTCAGGTGAAAATGGAGTACAGTTGAAAGCCAGAGAAAATGGTACTTATGCAGTTACCTATACCAATAGTGATGGATGTGCAGTAGTCTCTATTTCATTTGAAATAACAGTCATTCCAGCACCCTTTGAGCCATTTTTTAGCAATGTTAATAACTTGTTGACCTTGCAAAAACCACAAGGTTTTGCAGGACTAACGCTACAATGGTTCTTGGATGGTGTTGCCATTGCAGGCGCAAATGACATTACTTATTGTGCGCAAGTATCGGGTCGCTACACGCTTACTGTTACTGATCCTATCACAGGTTGCTCTGCCACTCATGTCATGGATGTCATTTACAATCCAGCTATTGAAAATTGTAACTTAGTCAGTACACGAGAGATTGCTTTTGAAATAGCACCAAAGGCTTATCCAAATCCAACATCTGACTTGATTTTCTTGGATTTTGAATTAGTAGAACCAAGTGAGGTTAGTATTCAAATTGTGGATTTACTGGGTAGAGTGCAACAAACTGAGTATTACAACATTCTGCAAGGCAAAGTGAACACGACCATAGCCATTCCAGCACTAGCCGACGGTATTTATTACCTTAGGTTGGAGGCAAATCATAAAGTTTGGTTAACAAAAATAATCAAACAACAGTAAAAAGAGGAGTAGTTTTATAGCTTGAAATTTGATTTTCAGTTGGTTGTGTTAATTTTTAATGCGTCAACGACAAATGAGCAAGAAATGGGTCAGCAACCAAAGTTGACCCATTTTTCGTTTCTATTAGCAGAAACAAAAAATACAATATGCCCATTTTAGTCTTAATTCTATTGTTAAACTGCTGGATACACCAACCTAATGAAAAAGCAAACTTGTTAATTGAGTTTACTAACATTCAACAAGCTAAAGGGCAAATATGGTTGGCAATTTATGATTCTCCAAAACACTTTCTCAATAAAGAATACGCTGTTGTTTTGGACAAATACGAAGTTGTTAAAAAAGGCAGTCAAATCTATGAAGTTAAAAATTTACCACATGGTACTTATGCTATTGCTGCTTTTCATGATTTGAATGGCAACAATGAATTGGACCAGAGTTTGATTGGTGCACCAAAAGAGCCATACGCTTTTTCGCAAACTTTAAAAAGTAAATGGCGCGCACCAAAGTTTGAGGAGGTTCAATTTCAATTCAAAGCTACGCAGCAGAAAGTGCGTTTAGCGTTAGAGTATTGGTAGTATTTTCTCATTGAATTAACAATAAGAAATATTGAAGTAAAAATGATGTATTTCGTAAACGCACTAGGTGCTAATTCTGCACGAAATAGACCTAGTACGTTTACTTTTACTACATTAAGATTATTCTACTTTTGTTATCTTCATCATGTTAGTACGGTGTCGTCGCTCCAGTGGCATGCTTCCCGTATTGATCACTATGTCACCTTTGGCTACTTTCCCTTTTTCTTTTAGAATAGCGATTGTTTCATCTATGGTTTCATCCGTTGTGGTGAATTTGTCATAGTAGAAGCAACGAACTCCCCAAACTAAATTCAAGGTTTTGAGCATATGATGAGAATCAGAAAAAACATAAATATTCGCCATAGGTCGGAAGCTAGAAACTTTGAAAGCAGTATAACCAGAACTTGTCATACCAATAATGGCTTTGGCATCCATTTCAGCAGCAGCTTGTGCAGCTGTAAAGCAGACCACATCAGAGAAGTAAGTTCTTGATTTTTTAGCAGGTGTAGGCAATTTGTCTTTGATAGAGTAGCCTTTTTCAGCTTCTTCAATAATTCTGTTCATTTCTTCAACCACCTTAATAGGATGCTTACCTACGGAGGTTTCGCCACTCAACATCACTGCGTCAGTACCATCTAGTACAGCGTTGGCTACGTCTGTAACTTCCGCTCTTGTTGGTGTTGGACTATTAATCATACTATCCAACATTTGCGTCGCTACAATAACTGGTCGAGCGCGCTGAATACATTTTTTGACAATCATTTTTTGAATACCAGGTAACTTATGAATAGGCATTTCGATACCTAAATCACCACGCGCCACCATAATAGCATTGGAGTTTTTGATAATATCATCAATGTTTTCAATGGCTTCTGGTTTTTCAATTTTAGCCAGCACTTTAGCAGGATGATTGGCTGCTGCAATTCTTCTAGTCAAATCAGTCATATCCTCACCTTTACGCACAAAGGAAAGTGCGATCCAGTTAACGGGTTGAGTCAGAATGTACTCTAAATCAACAATATCCTTTTTTGTCAGTGAAGGTAAGGATACGTTTGTATTTGGCAAATTCACTCCTTTATTCGATGAAAGAATGCCACCAAATATGACTTTGAGTTTTACGGTATCCTTTTTGTTGGTTTCAACTACTTCAAGTACAATTTTCCCGTCATCCACTAGCACTGTTTCACCTGGGTTCACGTCCATAGGGAACGCCGTGTAACTCATATATATTTTTTCTTTCGTCCCAACGCATTTTTCATTTACAAAAGTGAGTATATCACCTTCTTTTATTTCGATACCATTATTCTCAATTTGTCCTACTCTTAATTTAGGTCCCTGCAAATCCGCAAGAATGCCAATGTGTGTGCCGTAAGTTTTATTGATAGCAACAATATTGTCAATCACCTTTTTGTGATCTTCGTGAGTGCCATGAGAAAAGTTCAGGCGGAAGATGTCCACGCCCGCTTTTATTAGCTCTAACAACATCTCGTAGGAGGAGCAAGCTGGTCCAACGGTGGCTACAATTTTTGTGCGCTGATGATTTACAATTTTCAGATTCATAGTTATTTTTGTTTGAAGCAGGAAAAGTAAAAAAAAACACTGGTTATTATTGCGTATTCACTTTAACTTACTGTTAAGTGCAAAAAAAACTTTTCTTTTAAGATAGAAAAAAGGAAAGTTAATGCGACTTTAATGCTCATTTGCCGTTTACAGTAAGAACAACAAAAATCAAAAAAAATGACAATTCATGCAAAATATTATCCTAAAAACTGCCCAAAATGTAGCTATTGAATATGAATTGGCTTCTTTGCGAGAGCGCATTACTGCCTTTATGATTGACTTACTTGTTGTTTTGTTAGGATATGTACTATTAGTTATACTCATCGCTAATGCAGTTTCCAATCAACAAAGCATCAATAATATGGCTATTTATGTAGTATATTCCGTTTTGCCTATTGCCTGTTTTTTATTGTATCAACTGATTTCAGAAATTGCGCTAGACGGTCAATCATGGGGCAAAAGAGCCACTCATATTAAAGTCATCCGACTGGACGGTGAAGAAGTTAGCCTTAGCGACTATTTGATAAGAGCCGTTTTTTACCTTATTGATGTTTTTTTTTCTCTAGGTACACTAGGAGTGTTGTCCATCAGCGCATCTTCTAAAAATCAACGCTTAGGCGATTTAGCAGCTAATACTACAGTCATTCGCTTGCGCAGCAACATCCACTTCGAGTTGGAGGACATTTTAAAAATAGAATCTATGGACAATTACAAAGTTACCTATCCTCAAGTAAAACAGTTGACCGAACAAGATATGTTACTCATAAAAAGTGCCTTGAATCGTTATCAACGATTTAAGAATGTTGCACATGAAGAAGCAATGGCGACGTTGACAGAGCGTTTACAGCAGTTACTTCATATTCCCGAAATACCGAATAAAAAGGTAGAATTTTTAACTACATTACTTCGAGACTATATTGTGTTAACAAGATAGCTTCATTTATACGTGTCTTTTTGTTGTTTACTCATATAAGTAGTGCAAACACACATTACCGCTGAATACAAACTAAAAACCAGTAATTTTGCTTTTACATAAAAAGTGCTAGATGAAAAAGAAAATTGCCTTGATGCCAGGAGATGGTATAGGACCAACTCTGATTAATCAAACGACTAAAGTGCTTGAAGCTGTGGCAGAAGCTTTTGAGCATCGCTTTGACCTTTGCTACTGTGATATTGGAGCGAGTGCGATACAAAAATATGGCAATCCACTTCCTGAAACCACATTAGAAACTTGTAAAAATTCAGATGCAGCTATTATTGGTGCTGTGGGGCATCCCGATTATGACAATGCTTGGTCTGTACAGCGCAATACTCCTGATGAGGGGCTATTAAAACTCCGAAAATCACTAGACTTATACCTCAATATCCGTCCGGTCATTACTTTTCCTTTGCTGCTACAACTCTCACCATTGAGAGAAAAACACGTCGAAGGAGTAGATTTTGTGATTTACAGAGAACTATCCAGTGGCGTTTATTATGGTGAAAAAGGAAGGACTTCAGCAAGAACAGCAGCTTTCGACCAATGCTACTACTCTAAAGAAGAAATCACTAGAGTGTCCAAACGAGCGTTTGAAACTGCCAAAAACCGCAAAAAGAAAAAGCTAACCCTAGTGGACAAGGCAAATGTAATGGAAACTTCTCGTTTGTGGCGAGAAGTGGTATATGATTTAGCTATCGAATACCCAGAGGTAGAGCTTAACACCAAATTTATAGACCATGCTGTGGCAGATATTATCCTTAATCCAAAAGAGTATGATGTTATTCTTGCGCCCAATCTATTTGGAGATATACTTTCTGATGCTGCTGGTGTGATTACGGGGACAGTGCGGTTGATTCCTTCGGGTTCATTTGGCGATAAATACGCTCTTTTTGAACCCATATACAGTGCTTACCCTGAAAAAATGGATAGGGCAGACGCTAACCCTATCGCTAATATTTTATCCATTTCTATGATGTTCGATTATTTTAATATGCGACTTGAAGCAAAGACTGTGCGCAATGCAGTTACAAGAGTGCTGCGAAAAGGTTATGGTACACCAGACCTTAATCTTGAGCATAAAGTATCCGCTGCCGAATTTGGCGACTCCATTGCTAATTATATCTTAGAAAATGGAAATATGGGATTCAATCATTTTGATGAAGGCATGTCCACTATTATTTGATGAATGTACTTAATAATAGGGGGTATCTTGATTGAGGTGGAATTGAAGTTAATAGCTGAAATTAAATAATATTTTTATTGCTTTCCTTGTAAAAATATAATTATATTTGGGATTACTCAATTCATTCGATAGATATATGAACAATAATAGTATTGCGAAGGAAGCCCAACTAGCAGAACTTACTTTAACTACACGAAGGCTTTTTTTAAGAAATTGTACTTTGGGTTTAGGAGGTATTGCGCTTGGTGGGTTACTTAGTAGTTGCAACGGGAATCAGGTAACTGCAAACCTCTTTGACCCCATGAATCCGCTTGCACCAAAAGTACCTCATTTTGCAGCCAAGGCAAAATCTGTCATTTACATTCACCTAGCTGGTGCACCCTCGCAGTTGGAACTTTTTGATTATAAACCAACCTTAGCCAAGCTAGATGGTCAAGATTGTCCCGATTCTTTGATAGAGGGGAAAAGATTTGCCTTCATCAGAGGCGTTCCAAAGTTGTTAGGACCAAGAGCTAAATTTAAACAATGGGGGGAATCTGGGGCTTGGGTATCCGACCATTTACCACATTTTGCACCTTTAGCAGATGAAGTAAGTTTCTTAAAGGCAGTGCATACCGACCAGTTTAACCATGCACCAGCACAGTTGATGATGCATACGGGTAGCCCGCGATTGGGCAGACCTAGCATGGGGTCTTGGGTGACTTACGGTCTGGGTTCTGAAAACAGCGATTTGCCAGGCTTCGTTGTACTTACTTCGGGCGGTAATAACCCTGATGCAGGCAAATCGGCTTGGGGAAGTGGTTTTTTGCCCTCTGTTTATCAAGGTGTACAATGTCGTACACAAGGCGAACCTGTGCTATTTCTCAACAATCCAGAAGGGGTGCGACAAGACCATCGCAAAGCCTCCATTGACGCCATTAATGAAGTAAATCGCCTATCGCACGAAGAATTTAAAGACCCTGAAATCCTTTCTAGAATTTCGCAATATGAAATGGCATATCGAATGCAAATTTCTGTACCTGAAGTGTTAAATATCGAAAATGAGCCAGCTTATATTCACGAAATGTATGGCACGCAAATTGGACAGTCTAGTTTAGCCAATAACTTGCTGTTGGCTAGGAAGTTAGTAGAACGCGGCGTGCGATTTGTACAACTCTACGATTGGGGATGGGACACACATGGCACCGGTAAATACGACGATTTAGACACCGCTTTTGTGACTAAGTGTCGAGCAATGGATAAACCTGTGGCAGCATTACTTATGGATTTAAAGCAACGAGGTTTGCTAGAGGAAACGCTTGTGGTTTGGGGAGGGGAATTTGGACGAACGCCTATGCAAGAAAACAGAAATGGCGCAGATAATGGCTTTCAAGGACGCGACCATAGCCCTGATGCCTTCACGATGTGGATGGCTGGTGGCGGCATAAAACGCGGTGTTACCTATGGTGAAACGGATGAATTGGGTTACACGGGCGTTAATGGAAGAGTTTCCGCCTTCGATATTCAGGCAACCATATTACATCAATTAGGAATGAACCACGAAAAATTGACTTATACCTTCCAGGGAAGACAATTTAGGCTAACTGATGTAGAAGGAGAACTTATTCAAGCGATTGTAATTTAAAGGATTATGCAATTTGCTAATGCTTAAGTTTATTTTTTTTATTGATTTTTTGAAAAAAAATTTGAAAATATACTGGTCTATACTATATTTGCAGTCCATTAAAGAAAGCTTCTTTAGCTCAGCTGGTTAGAGCGGCGGACTGTTAATCCGTAGGTCCTTGGTTCGAGCCCAAGAAGGAGCGCATAAGCAGAAGGTAAATTTACTTTCTGCTTTTTTTATTGCTTTAATCCAGCAACATCAATACCACTGCAACATAGTGCGTGATGCTACCCAATAGAACAAAAACATGCCAAATGGCGTGATGATAGGTCCACTTTTCCCACAAATAAAAAATAACGCCAATCGTGTAAAACAACCCACCTATTGCTAATAATATGACGCAAGGAAGGGGCATACTCGCAAAGAAAGAGCGCGCAAAAAAAACGACTAACCAGCCCATGAGTAAATAAATACTTGTAGAAAAGAGTTGATACTTAAATCCAAATATAATTTTGAAAATAACACCGAGAAAAGTTAATCCCCAAACAAGGCAGAGTAATGTAATGCCCAAGGAATTAAAATAATAAGCTAAGATAAATGGGGTATAACTTCCAGCGATTAAAAAAAAAATGCCAATGTGGTCTAATATATTCATTACCCTCTTGATAACAGGATGCGTGACACTATGGTAAATAGTGGAAGTGCTGTAAACCATTAAAAAGCCGAAGCCATAAAGTCCAGTGCCAACCATGATGGATGGATCGCCTTTTGTAGCTGCCATTGCCGTAATGATTGGTATGGCTACAATACCAAATAATAAGCCAAACCCATGAGAAATACTACTTGCTAATTCTTGATTGAATCTAATATTCCTTTTCTTTTTTCTTTTCATCGCCAAATAATTATCGTCTTTTCTTGCTATTTCCATCCTCGCGTAAGAGTAAGATAATACCCAAGACAGCAATGCAAAATGCAACAAGCGGTAAAAATATAGTAGTGGCTATTTGGGCTAGAAATTCTACTTTGTAAAGGTTAAAAACAACTGCTCTTAAAAAAAATACAGACGCTGCGAAAGAAATTATTGCGGTTACAATTAATACCGAAGTAGTAAAAATTACTAATAATCTTTTTGCTCTTGACATATTAGTTTTTTCGCAAAAGTAGAAAAAACTATCATTGTTAACTCTCTAAATTATTACTCAACGTTTAGCTTTTGAACAATAATATCTGAATCATGTTCTAAAAATGATAGAAAATTGACCGTTATGAAATGGTTTTTCATACTTTCCACTCTGATATATAGTTTTGCTAGCCTGCAAGTACAAATAAATGTGTTAGAAAAGCATCTTTGGAAAGAACGTGTGGTGCTTCTTTTTGCTGAGGAAGAAAATGCAACAACACAGGCTCAATTAAGTGCTTTTGAAAATGACGAGCAAGGAATGAAAGAGCGTAACCTAGTAGTTTATCAAATTTATGCAACCACAGGGATAAACCCTCAAAAAAATGTTTTGACTACTAAAGAAATAACTATGTTACGCAAGCACTATCAACCCAAATCAGAGGGGATTACCGTTGTTCTGATAGGTAAGGATGGCGGCGAAAAACTCCGAAAAAATAGCATTTTAGCCGTACAAGACCTTTTCGATACCATTGATGCTATGCCGATGCGCCAATCGGAAATGAAAAGGAAGAACAAATAAAATACTACTTATTTCTATTATGCTGTTGTCGTTTCCATTTTTCGCTCATAACGAATAGTGGCTTTTTCTCTAAACGCGATAGTAAAAATAAACAAAACAACACCTGCTAACACGGCTGGAAAGAGCCAAATATTCGTCCATTCTTTCACTTGAGCTACCGTAAAATAATCCACCACTCGACCAGATATGATAGAGCCAATATACATCCCTAAGCCATAAGTAACCAATGTAATCAGTCCTTGTGCACTGGCACGCACAGAACTTGGTGCAGCTTTATCTACATAAATTTGTCCTGTAACGAAAAAGAAATCGTAGCATAAACCATGCAATAAAATGCCAATATAAAACATGAAAACCAATTCTTGATTGTTGCCATAGGCAAACATCAAATAGCGCGCTATCCAACACATCATACCAATCATAATCATCCATTTGATACCGAAGCGACGGAAGAAAAAAGGCATCAAGAGTAAGAATACAATTTCTGTACCTTGCCCGCCAATTGCCATTTTAGTTGCGGTGTATTCCATGCCACTTTCGTTGAGGAATGGATTGGTGAAGTTATAATAAAAAGAAAGGGGTATAGAAATGAGTAACGAGCTAATGACCAATACAGCAAAAGAGCGGTCTTTCATTAATTTTAAAGCATCCAAGCCAAGTATTTTTCCGATATTAATTGCCTCACCTTTGGCTTTGGGGGGGGTATTGGGTAGCGTGAAACTGTAAATACCTAACAGCAGTGAAATGCCAGCACCAATTTGTAATGGTAGGGCAGTAGGCTCTATTTTCATCAAACCAATAACAATGCCCGCGACAATCCAGCCAATAGTGCCTAATACTCGAATGGCTGGAAATTCTTTTTCGGGGCTGTCCATTTGAAAAAAGGCAATCGTATTAGCAATCGCTAGAGTCGGCATGTAACACATAGAATAAAGCAATAGCATCCAATAGACTTCCGAAGGACTTTTCATGGTAGAGGTGAAGTAGAGCAAAACACCACCCATTAAGTGCATAAAACCCAGCACGCGCTGTGCAGGGAAAAAGCGATCTGCAAGAATGCCCACAAAAAGTGGCGCAATAATAGCAGCTAGAGAAACCGTGCTGTAAATATCACCAATTTCTGTTCCTTTAAATCCAATATTTCCAAGATAAGTCCCTAGCGTAACATACCAAGTTCCCCAGACAAAAAATTGTAGGAACATCATCACAGAAAGTTGAATACGTGTATTGGTTTGCATCCGTTGATATAATTTTTTTTATTTTTTATTGAATTTAGATAATTCGTTTGGATATTTGGCAAAATAATCAAAAATCAAGTCATTATTTCAAAAATAATCTAACGAAGATGCAAAAGAAAAACCACAAAGTGGTCATGTTGGGTACAGGTTTAATTGGTACTTTTTATACCATGTGTATTCAACAGAGCCGAAGCAATGACCATGTGCATACGGTCTATTCTCGCACGGGCGAGCGCGCACAAAAATTCGCTGCCGATTGGAACATTCCCCATTATACCACCGATATGATTGAAGCAATCAACGACCCTGAAGCCGATCTTGTGGTAATTGGTTTGCCTAACCATATGCACCTCGAAATTGTCGAAGCAGCAGCAAGGGCGGGTAAAGGAATCCTATGTACCAAACCGCTTGGCAGAAATGCTGCGGAAGCCAAGCAAATGCTAGACATTGTTGAGAAAGCAGGTGTTTTTCATGGCTACTTGGAAGATTTAGCTTATACTCCTAAAACCCTTAAAGCAACAAAATCCATTAGGAATGGAGCAATTGGTCGCGTTACATGGGCGCGTTCGCGTGAGGCACATCCAGGTCCGCATAGCGACTGGTTTTGGGACATTAAGCAAGCAGGCGGCGGCGCCATCTTAGATATTGGTTGCCATTGCATAGAAATTAGTCGAAATTTTATTGGTAAAGATGTACGACCTTTGGAAGTCATCTGTTGGGCAGATACTTTGGTAAAGCCTATTGAGGCAGAGGATAATGCAATTGGCATTGTAAAATATGCTAATGGTGCAATCGGTCAGTTTGAGGTCAGTTGGTCTTACAGAGGTGGTTTGGATATTCGCGATGAAGTGGACGGCACAGAAGGCACTATTCGGTTAGACCATTTTTTGAGAGCGGGCATGGAAATGTTTACTGCTGTTGGTGAGGGCGAATATATTGCTGAAAAAGCAGAATTAAACACAGGCTGGCTTTTTGCGGTGGGTGATGAGTTGAATGCACTTGGCTATAATCATATGTTTGCCGATATGTTCAACTCAATGGATAAAGGACAGTTGCCAATGGAAAGTTTCTACGATGGTTATATTGTGAACGCCATTATGGATGCTTGCTACAAATCGGCAAAAAGCAAACAATGGGAGTCTGTTGAAATTGAAGATTGGCGAGGTAGTAATGAAATGCAAGGCAAAATTCAAATTCGAGAGTTTGATGAATCGCATTTGCTCATCAAAGAAGAATTACTGCCCGACGGTCGTAAGAAAATCATTCTAAAGCATAAGCAAAGTGGTCGTATTTCGGAAAGAGTGATGTAGTTCTTTGAGTTGTGCTTATTGATTTGCTCAACTTGTTAAAAATGAATAGGTCAATAGTGAACAAGTTAAAAATTTGCTCCTATTGACTTATTACTTTTAGCCAAATGAAAAATTGACTATTTCTATAAAATTTATTATCTTGCCTTATCGAATGAATGGCATATAATTTTTACAAGAGCTTGTTTAAAAATTTTCTTTAAGTGAAAATCAATAGTTTGTGGTTCTGACAATAGGAAGGCGAGGGAATTTAGCGGGCTAAATGACTAAGCCTTACTGAAGTCAGGTTCATAAAATATTGGTTTTCAGTAATTAAA
>CALDYY010000006.1 GCA_937944245.1 uncultured Saprospiraceae bacterium
AAATAATTCAATCCTTTTGGACAAGGAATAGTTTTAATCTTGAGCAGTTGAAAGGCTCATGGCTGGATCATGTTTACGCGCTGATGAGTTGGGCACTTTCTAATCATACAATTACTCAATTCTATGATGTGGAGTTATATACTGATGATTTTGGATACGATATTTTAGTGAATAAACTAGAATTAAATTATAAAAAAGTACATTTTGTTTTTAATGACTATTCCTACCCATTTTCGGATAAACTTTGGTGCTACAATAAACTCTACACCTATTCTTTGCAAGAGGAATCCTTCTTACACATTGATGGCGACGTATTCATATGGAAGGCTTTTGATGATGCGCTTTTAGATTCGCCACTTATTGCTCAAAACTTAGAGAAAAACCTACCCAACTACATAGAATGCCTAGCAGCAATGAAAATGCATTTTGATTATTTACCTGATTATATTTTTAAAAATCAGTTGGGAGGGAATGATTTATTAGCCTCTAATGCAGGTATTTTTGGTGGTACTCATTATGATTTTTTTAAACAACTTAGAGCAGAAGCATTTGATTTACTGGATAAAAATAGAGCTTTTTTTGATAAAGTACCTATTGGTTACATGAACATCATGTCGGAACAATATTTGTTTGACCTTCTAGCAGAGCAGCATAATATTAAGATTAATTATCTACTTACTGAAGTGGCACAGCCACCTAACTATTTAGAATTAAATCTATTAAGTAGGGTGCCGATATACAGAGACTACATACACATTATGGGGGCTAAGAAAAATGCGGTAACTTGTCATCAGATGGCTGGTGTTTTGTTTAGAGAAAATAGGGCATTATATGAAAGATGTTTTGACACCTCTGGAGCGCTATCGAAAGCAAATTCATTACTAAAAGCGTATAAAAAGCAAGGTTCTACAGCACAGGAATACACGTTTGAAAGGACAATATATGCTATAAATTATCTAAATATTAGTGAAACTAAACTAAAAAAAATAACTTCTAACCAACTTAGAAAGATTATTCAAAAACTAGAAAGTAAAAACTATACTTTATTTTATAGATTAGCTGATTTGTTTAACTACGAGTATCAGTGTAATAAATATATTAATAACCATAAAAATGATAAATATATTACCGATAGTCTTTTTAAATATTGTACTACAAGTGATGTTACTACATTTAGTTTGAACAAGGGATTTCCAATAATAGTATCTTCTTTTGATTGGTCAGAAGAAAACGAATTTCAAAATATACCGTTTAATGAAAAGATAATTTTCAACATAAATACTCAACCACATGGGCACTATACCATATTAGTTTTTGATCATCATGAAAATACTTTTTACGAGCAACATTTGGACATACTAAGTAGCTGTATAGTAGAATACGCTATTGAAAAACAGAGTTTTACATTTATTGATTGCTTTAACTACATCAAAGAAATTTTCGATGAGCAAAAAGTAGATATACAAATAACCTTGCTACAACTTGAAGAGTGCTTATCTGATTTGATATTTAATAATGTATTATTGGTTGTAAAAGATGCCTTAATTGATTCCAACGAAGTAAGTTCTAACACTATTATTCATTTAAAATGAGAAAAACATAATGAAGTGCTGGATTTTATTGTTTTTGTTTAGTACAAATTACTCTTTTATACAAGCCCAAAACTTTCATGGGAAAGTAGTATCTTCAAATGATAGTTCAAGCCTTAGTTATGCTTCTATCGGCGTGTTGAATAAGCCATTAGGTACAGTTTCTAATGAAGATGGATACTTTACAATATCTAATGATAACATACGAATAGGTGATACTTTATTGGTAGAACACGTAGGTTACTTAGGTTGTAGTATTGTTATTACTAAAGAAAATACTTTATACGGCAACCTAGGAACAATTTATTTATCTCCAAAAAGTACCTTACTACCTAGCATCGAAATAGAAAAAACCAAGCTAAAGGGAGTGATTCATCAATTTGGAAATGGTGAAGATGGAAAATATAATATTACAATCGGCATTGGTGGTGAAAAGGGACAAGAAATGGCGATAGCTATAAAAACAAATAATAAAAAGCAGGTGGGGGTGCTTAAAAGTATTACCATAGGGATAGCCACTTGTAATGTCCCATACAAAAAGTTTAGATTGAATATTTATGATTTAGATAAGGGTTCAAAGCTATCTATTCTGAATGATCATCCAATTTATTTCATTGTCCGTCCAGAGCACGAAAAAAAAGGGATAGTAATAGATGTCATAGAACAAACCATTGAGATTAAAGAATCCTTTATGATTTCTATTCAAGAAGTGGACGCCGCCAACCCGCTTGACCCTAGCGTAACTGTTTTTGGCTCACTAGGTACTCCAACAAAATACCCTTGCCTATCGAGAAATGGAATAGGTCAGAAGTTTGGTATAGCTAATACAAGAGATATGACAGTCGCAATAATGGCTGAAGTATTGTATTAATCTATTTTTTAGCTACCTTTAAGCAACTTACTGAGCATAAAAAACAATAATTCCTAACACAACAACAAAACTATTGTCCTTACACTTCCTCATACAACGCCCCGTAGCGGTGCTTACCGTGTTGGTAGGCTTGTTGGCACTAGGCGCAGTGGTCAGTACGACGCTGCCTGTCTCGTTGTTGCCTAGTTTGAATATTCCGCAGATTACAGTGCAGGTGAATAGTGCGGGTGTGGCAGCCGCAGCACTAGAGCAAACGGTGACCAGCGTTTTAAGGAATCAACTTTTGCAGGTAAATCGCTTAAAGGATATTTCGAGTAGTAGTCAGGATGAGCAAGCAACCATTAGGTTGGATTTTGAGTTCGGTACGAATACCAACTTGGCGTTGTTGGAAGTGAACGAGAAAATAGACCAGATTATCAGCCAGTTGCCCAAAGAACTAGAGCGTCCGCGCGTCTTGAAAGCCAGTGTTACAGATATTCCCGTATTTTATTTGGCGGTGGTTGCTCCTTCTAGCTCGGATTTGGAATTGGCTAATTTTTCACAAACAGTGCTTAAACGACGCATAGAGCAGTTGCCACAAATAGCTTTTGTGGATAGAAGTGGTTATGCTACGCCTCAAATTACTTTGCAACCTAAGACGAGGATACTGCAAGGATTAGGTTTAACGATTCAAGCGCTAGAGACTTTACTGCGCGCCAACAATGTCAGTTTTGGTAGTGTATTGGTTCAAGATGGGCAGTATCAGTACAATATTCGCTTATCGAACGAGCTGCAAACGATAGAAAAGTTGATGGCTTTGCCACTTCGCCATGAAGGACAAGTGATTCCACTTTCCACGCTTGCAGAAGTACGCTACGAAGCCCAACCAAGACGTGGCACTTTTCAGTACGATGGAAAGGAGGCAATCGTATTTGCCATAAGAAAGCAAGCCGATGCACAACTATTCGATTTAAAAAATGCCTTTGGCGAACTACTTACTGCTCTGGAAGCGGATTATCCCAATTTACAATTCCATATCTTCAACGACCAATCGGCACTTTTGGAAGTTTCTATTGATAATTTACGCACCAGTTTGGGCTGGGGGGCTTTATTTGCCATTGTAGTGATGTTTTTGTTTTACAGAGGTTGGCGCGCACCCGTTTTGATTGGCTTAGCCATTCCTATTGCGTTAGTGATGGCGTTGTTGGGGTTTTATTTGCTTAATATTTCCATCAATATCATCTCTTTATCAGGTTTAATTTTGGGCGTGGGTTTGATGATTGATAATTCAATTATTGTTATTGATAACATCTATCAGTATCGCGCAACGGGTTTGGATTGGACAACTGCTTGTGTCAAAGGAGCTAATGAGGTCATTCGACCGCTTATTAGTTCCGCTTTGACCACTTGTTCGGTTTTTTTGCCGCTGATTTTTCTAAGTGGTATTGCAGGTGCTTTGTTTTATGACCAAGCGATGTCTATTGCAATTGCCTTAACAGCCTCTTTGTTAGTGGCGTATGTTTTGCTTCCCACGCTCTTGCGATTGATGGGAGAAAAACAAATAAAAAGTCCTCCAAGCACCAAGCATAAAAAAAGTCGCTTCACTACATCAGTGGATGCAGTGCTATATTACCGCTGGTTGTTTACACTACTATTTTTGGTATTACTGGTCGCCAATTTTTTACCATTCAATCAATTAGTCCGTCAGACCTTTCCAAATCTGACTAGGAATGCCTATACGTTGACCGTAGATTGGAACGAACCGATTGGCTTAGTGGATAATCAAACTAGGATAGATGCTTTGGTGGAAAGCATAGACAAAGATGTGGCGTATCATGCTTCTTTTGTTGGGGAGCAACAATTCCTTTTAACACAAAACCAACAGCGCATCAATCAAGCCGAGGTGCTATTTTTCTTAAACCATACTAATGCTACTTTTGCAGATACGATTCGTCAGTATTTTCAAGTTAATTTTCCAGGAGCTCAATTCAGCATACAACCTACGGCTACGCTTTTCGATCAAGTTTTTGGGGCGGCAAAAGCCCCTTTGCGCGTGCATATACAGTCAGCGAAAAACCAAGAAGTACCAAGTGTGGAAGAATTAACCAGTTTAAAGACTTTTTTAGCGCAGCAAGGTGTTGAAGTCCCTTTGCCTGCTACCCAACTTCAGTATGAAATTAGTGTTTTACGAGAAAAAGCACTATTGTACGAGATACCGCTGGAAAATCTATTAACGGAATTACAAATTCTATTTAAAAATTACAAAGTCAGCACCTTTAAAACGTCAAATGAGCAAATTCCAATAATGGTAGTTGGTGAAACAAAATCTTTGATGCGCTTGCTACAAGCGGCGCAGGTGACCAATGCAAAAGGGGAAGCAGTGGCTTTATATCCTTTTATTCAGCTTCAAAAAACAACCACATACAAATCGTTTACAGGTGGTAAAGGCGGTGTCGCTGTGGATATTGATTTACCAATTTACAAGGAAGACCTAATGACGGCTATAAAATCCTATTTGAGGGAAGATACTAACCTGACCGCTTATTTCTCTGGTCAATACTTTGAAGACCAACAACTGTTGCGCGAATTACTTGTGGTACTAAGCATCTCGCTTTTGCTGTTGTACTTGATTTTGGCAGCGCAATTTGAATCTTTAATTCAGCCCTTAATTGTCCTTCTAATAGTGCCTTTAGGTTTGCTAGGTGCAATGGTAATGCTATGGTGGAGTGGGCAAAGCATTAATTTAGTATCTATTATTGGCATTATTGTAATGACAGGCATTATCGTAAACGATGCTATCTTAAAGGTAGATATGATAAATCGGCTAAAGAAAAGCACGACGCTGATAGATGCCATCCATGAGGCAGGCACACGACGCTTATATCCCATTATCATGACTTCTGTCACTACTATTCTTGCTTTGTTGCCTGTGCTATTTGCTAGTGGTTTGGGTGCAGAACTTCAGCAGCCATTAGCTTATGCCGTTATCGGTGGACTTACACTAGGAACGCTGAGTAGCCTTTATTTTGTGCCTTTATTTTATCACTTGATTTACCGTCGTCATCATCAATCCTAAAACATAAAAAGTTATGAACAAGCTAAAGTTCTGTTTCATTTTGTCCGTAGTCGTCAATGTACAGCTTTTAGAAGCACAGGTTTTGCAACTGACTTTAAAAGATGCCATATCTTTAGCTAAAGAAAATGCTATACAAGCGGCGGTGGCAAAGAACCAAATTGAAAGTGTTCAATGGCAGTACCAACTATTTTTAACCGATTTAAAACCTAAATTGACTTTCTCGGCTTCTCCTTTACCTTTTTTTGACCGTTCGATTGATGTAATCACATTACCCGATGGTCGAGATGCTTTTGTGCAGCGAAGTTTGATGAGAAACGCCTTAAATATTGAATTGCAACAATATGTAAATTGGACAGGTGGAACAGTTTACGCCAATAGTGGACTACAACGAATTGATATTTTTGGGAGTTCTAAACAAAGTTCTTACTTTTCTGTACCTATCTCTTTTGGTTTTGTTCAGCCTTTATTTCGATTTGACCCGATTGCATGGAACAAAAAGCGTTTCCCGCTCATCTTGCAAGAATCCGAACGCAAATATGCGGAGGAATTAGAAGTCGTAACGCTGGAAACGGTAAAGGCTTTTTTTGAGGTATATGTAGCACAACTCAACGTAGAAGCAGCTATTCAAAATCAAGCGATTACAGATACCCTGTATCAAATCGCTACGCGAAGATTCGATGTTGGAACATTTCCGAAGACTGACCTTTTGCAATTGGAACTCAAATCTCAAAATACCCGAGTAGCGGCTACGGAAGCGCGCATTAATCTTCGCGCTGCCTTACAGATGTTGAGTAACTTAACTGGTCAATCCCAAATTGGGAAATTATCGGCACCATTAGAAATACCAGATTTAGACATTAATGTAGAAAAAGCCCTAGAACTAGCTACCCAAAACAGAAGCTACACCATTTTCAGTGAACGTGCATTGGTGGAAGCGGAACAAGAAAATGACAGGGCAAAAAAATCAAATGGATTAAGTGTAGCACTCACGGGGTCTTTTGGGCTTTCCCAGACAGGCAGTAATTTAGAAGAAGCATACAGCAATTTTTTGGATCAAGAACAGATTAATCTTAGTTTGCAAGTCCCTATTGCAGATTGGGGCAAAGCCAAAGCCAATAAAGCACTGGCTGCTGCCAACTACGAATTAGTGAAAACGCAACAAGTTCAAATCCGAATTCAAGCAGAAAGAGAAATTATTGTACAAGTAGAGCAGCTAGCGCTCTTAAAAGAAAAAGTAAATTTGGCAAAACGCGCCTTGGAAATTGCCAACATGAGAAGTGAAATCACTCGGCAACGTTATGCCATAGGCACAGAAACTATTGTAGAACTCAATTTAGCATTAGAAAGTGCAGAAAGTGCCAGATTGCAGTACATCACCGCCATACAAGCATTTTGGATTGGATATTATACGCTGAGAAATTTAACTTTGTATGATTTTGAAACCAATCAATCATTGAGGTAGCTTCTACATTGTACTTGTGGCTTATTTAACAACGAGCTGGTAAATAGCAAACAAAGTTTTTTGTTGAAATTTTATTTAGCGGCTGAATATTTACACTATCGTATGTTGAGCTGGTAGGTGAAATCCAAGTAACGGATTTTCTTTTTATAAGATTAAATTTTGAAAAACTGAATAGGGGAACTAACTTGCGGAATTAAATCTAGCATTTATGAAAATACTTCGTTGGACAATCATCACGCTATTAATTCTTTTCATTGCAGCATATTTTGGGCTTGCTTACTATTTTTCCACCTTAGTCTTAACCACGGGGTCAACCAATTTAGCACAAGAGAAGGAAATCATCAAAGATGAATGGGGCGTTACTTATGAAGAGGTGATGGCAGACTTAGTTGAACCAGAGGAGTTTAAAGTTACTTCGGAAGATAATGCCACTATCGTAGGTTGGTATTTTGATCATCCTACGGATAGCGTCGCTTGTGCCGTAGTGGTGTCGCATGGTTTTGGACGGATGCGTGTGAGTATGTTAAAGTATGCGCCTATTTTTTGGGACTGTGGCTGCGACTTAGTGGTTTACGACCATAGAGCGCACAACGAAAGTGCCAACGAACCGCCAACGGCAGGCATTAAAGAAAAGATGGATTTGATTGCTGTTACCGAATGGGTACAGCAAAAAACAGGTTTTTCGGATAAGCAAGTGGCTTGGATGGGGGAATCGTGGGGCGCTGCAACCGCTTTGCAGGCAGGTGCTTTGGATAAAGATGTAGCTTTTATTGTTGCCGATTCACCTTATCAAGACTGGCACTCTGCTATTTTTGAACGCGCCTATCGCACTTACGGTTCGTGGGTGAAAGCACTAGCACCAACTGTAATGTGGTTCGTCAATCAAAGAACAGGTGTAAATTATCGGGACGCTAGTCCTTTAAATATAGCCGATAAAATTGTAGAGCCTGTATTCTTGATTCATTCTAAAGACGATAGTGCTACGGCAGTGTTTCAATCAGAAAATATTGCTAAAAAACTAAATCCTGAAACCAGTGAATTTCATTTAACTAACTGGGGTTCGGATCATGTCATGGACATTATCACCCGTCCAGAGGAGTACAAACGCCTTGTACATGCTTTCATTCAGAAAGAGGTGGGTACTTTTGGCACTTGCGGATTGTAGTCATTTTTAGTTAATTATTGATTTTTAATATCAATGAAAAACAGTAGTTTACACTGAATTGAGGACACAAAATGAAGTTAGAGTAAAGTAAGTATTGCTTGAATTATAGCAAGCATGCTTTTGTGTTACCTTATTTTTGAGGTCATTTTCTCAATGTTCAATTGTATGACTAAATCTCGTTTCCACTCAACGAAAACGACATTTTACTAATCATCTACATTTTTATGCTTTTCGTATCATCTTTTTTGCTAGAAATCGCTTTATACTTGCAGTGAAATTAATTTTCACATTTTCTTAACATTTTTAATTCAAAATTTTTAGTAATGAAAAACGTAGTGTCAAGTATCTTATTTTTTGCTTTATTCTTAGTATTTGCCTGTCAGCCAGCGACTTCTAATACAGAAGAGACCACAGAGGAAACAGCTACGGAAGAAGTAGCAACAGAAGAGCCAACAGCAACATTGGCTTCTGGTGAGGGATTTTCAACTCAGTTGCTAGAAGGTGGTATCCCTAGTCCTAGAAAAGAAATGACGGGAACAATTGGGGATGTAAAAATTACCGTAAATTATGGTAGCCCTTCTGTGAAAGGACGTACTATTTGGGGTGAATTGGTTGGCTATGATAAAGTTTGGCGCTCAGGTGCGAATGCAGCAACTACAATTGAGTTCTCTCAGGATGTAAAAGTAGAAGGTAAAGCATTAAAAGCGGGTAAGTATGTTTTATTGATGATGCCAAGCGAAGAATCCGTTGAGGTGATGTTTGTAAATGACATGGAGCAGAATGCTTTTAATTTCGATAAAAAGAAACTAACGCTAGGGGTAAAAGTAATGCCAACGCTTTTGGAAGAGAGCGTAGAAGAATTGCAATATACTATTGCTAATGATGCAGTTGTACTACAGTGGGAAAAATGGTCTATTCCCTTTAAAGTAACCAAGTAAGGTTTATTTTTGTTAAGTTGTTGAACTGTCTATCTTCTAAAGATAAACAGTTCAACATAACATATTGACCGCTTTTAGAAACCTAATATAGTCAAACCTACATTTAAAGGATACAATTCAGGTCCTTGGTCTTGTTTGAATAATGGAACAAGAGAATATTGTGCATAAATATTAATTGGTCCTAAACCCAATCTGCCTTCTAATCCGTAGCGAAATTTATTTAAGTTAAAATCATCTTTCACTTTAGTTTTGCTTCCATTTTCGGTTTTTAGTCTTTGCTGTGAGCCTAGCATTAGTCCTGCATAACCACCACCACTAACAAATATTTTACTTTCATTGGAAGATAAAGTCAACATTAAAGGAATTTCTATGAAAGTAGTGCGTAGTTTATTCTTGCGATATTCTCCTTCTAAGGGCGTAATTTCAAAATTAGTAGCATCTCTATCAATCAAGAAATTATTCGCAAATTTATAATGCATCCAAGAAAAAGTAAGTCCATATTCTATGCTTGCCGCTTTTTTAACAAAATAAATTCTATTTCTGATAATGTGCCAATTAATATTCCAAGAGCCTCCATAAAGTAATTCCAAATCGTTTAAATCTCTAGGTAAATCAAGATTACCATTAAAAAGATAGCCACTTACTCCTAAATCCAACATCCCTAACCTCAATTCTGTTTGAGAAAAACCATCCTTACTTTTTTTAGAATAATTTAGTCCTAAACGCTCGTCATCTCTATCGCGTTCCCATTTGCTGTCCTTATCACTATCTTTTTTATTTTTTCCTGTTTCATTTAATAATTCTTCCATTTCTCGTTCCAATTGCTTCATTGCCCGCTCATGTTTTTCCATTTCTCGTTCTAGCTGTTCCATCGTACGCTTATACTCTTCTGTTTCTAGTTCTGAACTATTATCTGTTTCTGCTTTTTCTTGTTCCATTCGAGCTTTTTCCTGCTCTGTTTCTGCTTTTTTAATACTATCTTGTGTGGTTTGAGCTTGAATATTAGTAATAAAAACAAATGACAATACTAATAGAAAAATAATTTGCTTTTTCATGTTTAATTTAATTTTATTATGTTAATAGAGGGACGTTAGAATATGTTTTTCCCTTTTTGATTATCCAAAAAATAAGAAGGAATGAAATGGGCTACGGTTAAATCTTCAAATGGTAACTTAGCCAAATATTGTTTTACCTTATCTAATTCAAATCGGCTGATTCTCTTTGTGTCTTGAGCCAAAGCTATTGGTAAAGAATTATTGTCGCTAAAATTACGCTCAATAGGAATAAGACGGATTGCTCTGCTTGGCAGTGGCACTAAAAGTTTTTCTGACTTTTGCCTTTCTGAAAGTTCACTTGCTACATCCTGTATAATTTTAGTTTCTGGAAATGTTGCTACAACATTATCCTTATCATCTCTCGTTGCTACTAAAGCAAGTTCGTGAGTAGCGCGATACTTTTTTGATGAAATAGTATTTGCTTTTTTTGCATTCCCACTTTGTATGACGCTACGAATGGAACTTTTATCTCTATCTTCAACGGCAACTAAAGAATCATCATCATTCACTTTTTCTTGATTTATAGTTTCAGTTTGCCTTATTGGTAAATGACCGATAGCAGTCTCTTTCTTTGCCGTCCAATAGCCTAAAGTATAAACTGAAATTAGTAGTACGCTGATTGCAGCAGCATAACCTATTTTTGAAGCTATATTTTGATTGAGCCAAATTATTTTTGGTGTTTCGTCCTTTAAAAGTGCTGTTTTACCTTTAAAAGATATAGACTTGTCAGGCTTTAAAATGACCATTTCTCTCAACGATTCTAGCTCTCTAGCAATGTTAGGATGTTGATTTAAGAACGTTTGCATTGCTATCATTTCCTCAGATTCTAAACTTCCCTCTATGTAGTCTAAGGCAAATATTTCGTAATTCGATATATTTATGTTCATAGTTTATATTAATTTGTCTAAGCAAGTAATTGCTGTTTGTAATTTTTTTCTGGCTCTAAATAAATAAACTTTCACTTGAGAAAGCGTTAATTCTGTCATTTCAGCCATTTCTTCATAGTTATATCCTTCATAGTCGCGCATCAAAATCAAAGAGCGTTGTACAGGACTTAGGGCTTCAAATCCTTGATCTATTAAGTCGCGTGCCTCCATGCTACGTGCGTGTTCTTCCTGCCCGTGCGCTGGAATCTGCTCGTATGCTTGTACAAATTTTCGTTTGCGAATCAAATCAATCATGGTGTTGTGGGCAATGGAAAATAAGTAGGCTTTTGATTTGTCAAAACCCACAACATCTTTTTTTAACCACATTTTTTCAAAAGTTTGTTGTACCACATCCTCTGCATCTTCGCGATGCGTTAAGTTTTTCAATACAAATCGAAAAATGCCATCTGCGTAAAGTTCCACACATTTATTGTATTCTCCAGTGGTCATGTAATCACTGCTTGTAATGAAAGTAAATTTGACGGTAGGACGCTTTAGAATCTCAGAAAGTTACAACTAACTAGAAAAATCTTTCTTCAGAATTATCAAACTATCTAAGGATATGTCCATGTTAGTGCTACAATACTAAGTTATGGGCTTATTAAAACAATGCTATGACAGTATTTAATTCTTTAGCAATGAGACTATTATAGCTAAAATACGTCAAGAAATAGAAAAATACCATAGATATAATATCTGATTTTGCATACAGCTAATATATTATTTTCAGGCTATTATTTTAATTATTACCCAACTGTAAAATAATATTTATTTTCATGTCGGTTGACGAACTAAAAAAACTGTTTTTGAGTTAGTATAGAAGGTAATGCAAACAAAAAAGTAACTTCTGCCTAAAAAGACATTTTAATTCAAGAATCATACTAATTCAGATTTTGGCTCTGTCATCCGATTGTTTAATTTGGCAGAGCTTTTTTATGTTCTATTGAAATCATTTTGAACTTCTTGAACCACTTCAGTTCCTGCCAAAGGTTTTTGTAAGCACTTGAGGCTAAAGAGTTTGGGGAGAATTGTTGAACTGGTGCTTTTTCCTCGCTCATGCGCTCCAATGCAGAGGAATAGGGAATGATAGAGCGAAGTATCTTGCGCTTAGTCGCCTCAAAACGCTCAATAGTTTGTTGATGAATTTTCTTTCGTTTATCCACCAAAGTGAAAAAAGGAATGAGTTTCCGAGTATCATATCCATTTTTTTCCAGAAACGCATAAACTTGGTCATAAGCGTTTTCTGATAAAGTGGAGGGGATAATTGGGACTAAAATAAAATCGGCAGTGTGAAAAATATTTTCTGCTAAAAGATTTAGGTTAGGAGGACAATCAATGAATATGTAATCAAAACTCCCTTTTAGCGTACTCACTGATTTTTTTAATCGTTTTTTTGACTTTTTTAAATCGGTGAGTAATAATTCTAATCGCCCTGCATTATCGTTACTGGGAATGACAAATAGATTTTCATAATCGGTTTCTAGCACATTCTCAACCACTTCTTCTTTATCACTAAGTAATTTAAGTAGTTTATCTATTTTTGACGTGCGTTGTTGGCGTAAAATATAAGTAGAAGCACCTTGTGGGTCAATATCCCATACTAGCGTGTGATGCCCTTCTTTAGCAGCAAGGTAAGCTAAATTTACACAACTTGTTGTTTTTCCGACTCCTCCTTTCAGGTTGTATATGGCAAATGTCTTCATGAAACAGAACGTTTGACTATAAAAAGCGCAAAACTAGCACTATTTTTAAATTAATGTTAATTTAAAGTAATTTTAATGTTAATTATTGGTAGAATTAGCTTAATAAGAAGACAGTAATAGTATGGCAATTTTCCTAAGATAATGTAAAATAGGCAAAAAAAATGGAAAAGAAAAAGGATTGCTAAATATTTGGAAAGGAAAGAATAGAAAATGTATTTAAATAACGTTAGGAAGTATAGTTTCTGATAAACCGTAAATTATCCAAATTTAATGAACTAATCAACGGTTCAACAACATTGATTTATTTTCTACCAAAGGCACCAAATCTAAGCGTAATACCAAAGTTAAGGTTATTCAAATCGAGTTCTTCCAGTCGAGTAGCGTTATTGGAACTATTGAAAAACTGGTAACCCACAGTACCAGCCACTCTGAACCAACGAAACAAATTCAGCTCTACACCACCTTCTGGATGCAAAATAAAAAAGCCATCACTAGATATGGCTCTACCATTGTCATTTAGTACATCAACTACTCCACGTCCTGCTCGAAGGCTAAAATAAGGATGTACTGGTAGGTGCTGTACAGGCGTTACGCCAATCCATAAGCCACCATGCCCAATACTTATGTTCCTATCATTGCCGTTTATCTGTTTAGCAAAACTTAAGTTTCCCAATCCGTAACCACCTAAAAAAATATCGCCAATAATAAGCCCACCGCCACCGCCATTAGCAACACTTAAATTATTATCATTTGTTACATTAACGAAATGAAAAATTGGTCCGCCAAAGCCGCCAACTCTAACAGGTGTATTGAAAATAGTCTGGTCGCGCTGCGCCATAAGATATGTTGAAAACACCATTAACAATAGAGTGAAATGTAGTTGTTTCATTATAAAATTTGTTTTGTGATTGAATTTATTAATCTAACGTTGGAGAACTCATTAAAATCGTTAAAGGAATAAAAAAGATTTTATAAGAAACTGTTAAAGGATAGCCAATACTAACAAATTTAGTAAGGTTGCAAGATATTTTATCACGTTTATATTTATAAAAAGTTAAATTTTCTAAAAAGTGTGAACCTAAGCAACACAATGAGCGTCTATAACGTATTGTAATGGAACATCATCCGAACATAAAAAATATCCTTGAACATGTTGACACTAATGGCACTAACAGGAATTTATCAGATTTATAGAAAGACCACTGGAAAAGAATTGAAAGTGGTTGTAATCCTGATGCAAAAGGTAAAATCACTAAGTATCGCTAGAAAGGCAAAAATAACTTCTGTTTGCAGCGTTAAATAGCACCGCAACTGTGGCTTTCGTAGCTACTGAAATTATTTGACATCACACTACCACGCATTAATTTAGCGTTACCCTTATCGTTACAAATGATGACGGAGAAAGCTAACTTTGTCTCAACTTAAGTTAGTTATTTTAATGACAGTAATATACATAAATGCTTCCAATCCTGTGATGAAAAATATTTACCGATTAAAGTATGTGTGCCTTTTCTGCTTTTTTTCTCTAGCTACAATGGCACAAACCAATCTTTCTGGCATCATTAATGCCTACACCCTTATAGAACGGGTTAGTGAATGCGACGGTTTAGTTCAAGTAGAAGATGCCTCTGGTTTCACCGTAGGTATGGCAGTAATAGTAATTCAAATGCAAGGTGCGACCATCAACCAGACTAATACTTCTACTTTTGGGAATATCAGCGATTTAGGCGGTGCTGGCTTATACGAACGCAACCAAATTACAGCCATCAACGGCAACGAAATAAAACTAAAAAACACCTTACTTTACAACTACAATACTAATCTTGGAGTACAACTGGTTTCCATTCCCTCCTATGACAACGCCAATGTAACAACTACATTGGCTGCTCAGGCGTGGAATGGACAGACAGGCGGTGTATTGGCAATCGAAGTAACGGGTACACTTAACATCACAGGTATAATAGATGTTGGTGGTCGAGGTTTTAGAGGTGGTCGAGGTAGCGTTAATATTACGGATACCTGCTCTTCAGTTATCTTTGGTGGATTTATTAATGGTTATTTCTCAGAATTGGATAACTGGCGTGGCGCACAAAAAGGCGAAGGTATCACCAATTACCCAAACCGAAGAGAGGCTGGGCGAGGACATTTAGCCAATGGTGGTGGTGGTGGAAATGACCACAAAACTGGTGGTGGTGGTGGTTCGCATCACACTACTGGCGGACAAGGTGGTGAATTAGATGCCATGAGTGCTTGTCGAGGTAACTTTCCAGGTTTAGGCGGCATTGCG
The DNA here is from genome assembly GCA_937944245.1 of uncultured Saprospiraceae bacterium. Lineage (GTDB taxonomy): Bacteria > Bacteroidota > Bacteroidia > Chitinophagales > Saprospiraceae > JAAUTG01. The sequence goes on from CALDYY010000006.1 coordinate 15,052, forward strand.
CTACCAGAGGAAAATACTCGTATTTTTATGGGCGGCGGTGGCGGTGGCGGTCATGGAAACACAGGCGGTGCTACCAATGGAGGTAATGGTGGAGGTATTATCATCATTTTTGCAAATAGAATTATTGGCAATGGTATTATTCGCGCTGCTGGACAAAACGCTGCGGATGCCACAGGCGATGGTGCAGGTGGTGGTGGTGCAGGTGGAACAATTGTGCTAGTGGCTAACACCGTAACAGGAAATATTCTTCTCGATGTTTCTGGAGGCGAAGGCGGTTCAACAGATGGATTGGCTACCATGAGTTGCTTCGGTCCTGGCGGTGGCGGTAGCGGTGGAAGAATTTACTCGACCGTAGGTACTGGCTTAACACCAAGCATTGTCGGTGGACAATCGGGCACGGTGCTTAATTCTACTCTGGCACGTTGCGTAGGTACATCCAATAGAGCTACCAATGGTTTTCAAGGTGCAGTTTTTTTACTAGATGCTTTCCCGCAAAGCAGTGTAGAAACCGAACCGACTACTCAAATTCCGATTGCACAATGTGGACAGTCCACGGCTAACCGTATTGAATTTAACTTTGATGCAAGCAACACAGCTAGTTTTGAATATCGTTATGCTATTAATAATGGTACATTTACCAACACCATTAATACTACGGATGCAACATTTTCATTGGATAATTTACAGCCAAATGATTCTGCTACGGTCATTGTGCGTGCTATTGCTCGAAATGGTTGTCCAACGGCTAATGATACCCTTACTTGTTTTGCTACGAATTGTAATGTTGCTCCTTTAGTTTCTACTAATATTACATCAAGTTATTGCTTGCAAGATGCACCAGTATTACTAACGGCTACTCCTACTGGAGGAACATTCTCAGGTACAGGGGTGGATGCTAATGGCTTTTTTAATCCAGCACAAGTAGGTCTGGGAAGCATTAACATTACTTACAACTTCACAGATTCATTAGGCTGTACTTTTGACGAGGTAATTGCTACACAAGTTTTTGACATTCCTCAAGCGCCTGAAATAACTTGTTCCAATGTTTCCAACAACGAAATTACCTTTTCATGGACAAATACTGCTGAATTGTATCAAGTAACCGTGCGCATTAATGGCTTTAATAGTGGATTGCCTCAATTCATATCGAACAGCACATTTACACAGCGCAATCTCAACATTGGCGATGAAGTAGAAATTTCGGTAACGGCTGTAGGCGGTGGAAACTGTGGCAATAGCCAAAGAGTAATACAAACTTGTCAAACAAATACTTGCGCTAACCAAACCATACAATTTGCCAACTTTCCACTTGAGATTTGTCGAAATAGTGCAACGACACAACTGGAAGCTACTCCTTCAGGTGGACGATTCAGTGGTGGTGGTATCAACGAAAGTGGATTATTTAACCCTCAAGACGTTACTTTTCCGTCAGGCGCATTTACCGTAGGCACAACCCTGCGCTACGAAATACAAACCGATGTAAATTGCCCAATCCTTAGAGATTCAATTAATGTTAGGATATTTGATATTCCAATTGCTCCTACTGTGAATTGCGAATCAGCAACCATAAATAGTGTTGCATTTGTTTGGTCGCATCCATCGCCATCTATTGAACAATTTAATGTGCGCTACACAATTAACAACGGCAACCCAATTATCATCAACAATACTACTAATACTCGCTTGGAAGTCAATAATTTAGCATTAAATAGTCGAGTAGAAATTCAAGTGGAGGCAGTACATCCAATTAGTTGTGGTAATTCATCTCCTGCTATGGCAAGTTGTATTGCTAATCCTTGTGGTGTTTCGCCTATTTCAATACGAGGTTTAGACCCTGCTTACTGTATTAATAGCGGGGCAGTGCAACTAACGGCTACACCACCAGGCGGTGTGTTTAGTGGGGTAGGGGTTGAACCAAATGGCTTATTCCGACCAGCTAATGCTACCATTGGCAGAAATGTCATTTTCTACACGCTGCAAGAAGCTAATGGCTGCGTCTATCGCGATTCGGTTATTACGGAAATACAAGATTTGCCGCCATTACCTAATATTCAATGTTTTGTCAGCACTTCTGACCGTATGGTATTCACTTGGTCGCATCCCATCGCAAGCACTTTTGAATATACTTATTTAGTGAATGGCACTAGCTTTTTCGGACCATTCACAACAACAGATACCATATTGGTTATCAATGATTTAATACCAGAATCCACCGTGGAAATGACCTTGCGCGCTTCAGATGCAGGGGCTTGCCGCACTACTCAATTTAGCTCGGCAGTTTGCACCACTTTGCCATGCAGCAATAATCCTCCAACTATTCTTGATTTAGAGAATCGCTATTGTGTATTAACAGAGGCTTTTCCATTGATTGGCAATCCAAGTGGTGGCACATTTCAAATTAATGGCGTGTCGGCAACGCTTTTCGAGCCTCAAAGTTTAGGTATAGGCATTTTTGAGGTTCAATATACTGTAAGAGATAGCATTAATTGTCCACAATCAGCTACAAGAACAGTTGAAATAGAAGCACCGCCCATTATTCCGAACATCGTTTGTAGCAACATAGATGCACGTTCTATTACGTTCACTTGGGACAACACAGGTACGACACCTTATCAATATCGAATAATAGTAGTCGGACAAACCATTTTAACCAATATCACAAGCAATGGTAGGGTAGTGGTGAATGATTTAGACCCTGACCAAGATGTAAGCATAGAAGTATTCCCTGCTAATGCAACTGCTTGTAGCGTGGTGCAAGCGAGACAAACTTGTCGCACATTAAGTTGTGATGCACCAGTTTCTGTTACCTTCAATATTGACCCTACCTATTGCTTGGATGATGTCAACTTTGAAATTAGTGCAACGCCTATTGGTGGCACATTCTCAGGATTAGGTATTCGCAATGGAAACGCTTTCAATCCAAGTTTAGCAGGTGTGGGTAAAGTCGCAATTATTTATCAATTTGCAGATTCTATCAATTGCCCTAGAGTAGATACCTTCTTCACAGAAGTATTGACTGCGCCTGCTCCACCAATGCTAAGTTGTGGGGAGGCTACGCTAACTTCTACCTCCTTCAATTGGACTTCAATAGAAACCGACCCTAATTTCATCTTCCGAATATTCCGAGAAGGTTTGCCCCTTTCTGAGTTTATTACAACTGATGATTTAGCGTACACAGCTACCAATTTACTGCCCGACCAAGACATCACCATTCGCATTCAAACGATAGGAACAAATGGTTGTGGCGATAGCAACATTGCTGAACTCGTATGTACTACACAGCCCTGCTCCACCACTGAACTGAAAATTAATCCTTTGAATGAAGTTTGCTTTGGTGCTGACACCTTGCCACAACAATTAATTGTGGATTTATCCAACAGAGCTAATTTTGTTAATACTCGATGGATAGGTAACGGCATTACGGACAATGTCAATGGAATTTTTGACCCTAGTGCAAGCAATCTAGTGCTTGGTGTGAATGAGATTGGCTTTTTTGCAGAAGATAGCTTAGGCTGCCCTTATCGAGCCATCATCGAAGTACAAGTCAATCAACAACCTGTGGCTTTAGCTGGCGATGACCAACTTATCAACTGTGAAAATAGAATTGCTCGATTGGGTGTGATGCGCCAACAAACAGTAACAAGCTATCGCTGGCGAACTAATGACGGCAACATCATTGAAGGGCAAAATGCACCCATCGCCCTAGTAGCTGCTGAAGGGCAATACTTTTTAGAAGTAGCCAACGGTACTTGTATTGCGCGCGATTCTGTGGTGGTAACCGCTAACTTAGCAACGCCTACGGCAGATGCAGGCGATAATCAAACTATTTTATGCTTAGGCGATGTCGCTACAGTGAACGCACAAAACTCCAGTCAAGGAACGAATTTCACTTATCAATGGACTGGTCCAAACGGCTTTCAGTCCAATCAAGTTGCATTTAGCACGACCCAAGCGGGTATTTATCGTCTTGTGGTTTTGGATACTACTAATTTTTGCAACGCTACCACTACTGTTGAAGTAGTGGACAACAGCGAAGATTTGGAAGCTAAAATTGACTTAATTGGGCAAAATCAATTTAACTGTAACGACCCTGCATTAACTTTGGTCGCTAGCACTTCTTCTAGGAATAGATTACAGTATCAATGGGCATTTCAGGATAATATCGTTGCTGAATTTAGAGAACAAAACACTCTACAAATTCGTAATGCAGGGCAATATCGCCTAATTGTACGCAATGAAAATAATTGCCGCGATACTGCCATTTTAAGCGTTACCGCCAATTTTGACATTCCAGTGTCAGAAGCTGGCGAAAATAAAATTATTGGTTGTGGTGAAACCGTTGATTTAGATGGGTTTACGCCATCTATGAATGAATTTTTTACTTTTGAGTGGTCAGGACCAGGCATCATCGCTAATGCAAATACGTTATCGCCTACGGTGGATAAACAAGGATTTTACATCCTGAAAGTGGTTAATACCCTTAATGGTTGCGAAGCAATAGATATTGTAGAAGTCATTATTGAAGAGGCGAGTATTCGTCGGCTTATTGTGGATGCGACACCGCCTACTTGTGCAGGAAATACAGATGGACAAATTAATGTCCTAGAAGTAGTTGGAGGTACACCGCCTTTTATGTATGCTTTGGGAAATAATCCTTTCACTACTAACGCTACCTTCAATAATTTAAGACCGGGTGTTTACATCGTTAATGTGGAAGATTCCAGAGAATGTACCGCAATGGTCGAGTTGGCAGTGCAAGAACGCCCAGCTTTAGAAGTGCGAATCGTAGGGGAAGAACGCATCAAATTAGGGCAAACTGCCAATTTAAGTTTCGATATTGCTTCTTCAAGTGCTTCTTTAGCCAGCGTGCTTTGGTCGGCAGAAAAATTAGAATTGTGTAGCGGCTGTTCGCAGTTTAGCCTTACGCCTTCTGATAATGTAGAAGTTATCCTTGACGTTCAAGATACAAATGGATGTAAAGCCACTGCGCGAAAGCTCATCATCGTACAGAAAAATGATTTGGTGTATGCGCCTAATATTTTCTCACCAAATGGCGACGGCGAAAATGATTATTTTAATCTTTTCCCCGGCAACTCCGTATCAGAAATTCCAAATCTGAAGATTTACGACCGATGGGGAGAAATTGTATTTGAACAAAATCAACTCGATTTCAATAATCCACAAACGGGTTGGGATGGCACATACAAAGGTGTCTTGTTGAATCCAGGTGTTTATTTGTATGTCGCTCAAGTCATTTATATTGACGGTAGAAAAGACGTTATTTACGGCGAATTTACTTTAGTTCACTAATGCTAAACCACAAGAAATATCCTTTGAAGATTTTGGTGTATCTTTTGTAATGAAAAAGTGAGTTTTACCTTCACGAGGTCAAACGTTCATATCTAAAAAAATATCGCTTGTGAATTATTAAAAAATGTTATCTTAGCGCAAATAAACTATCATTCCAACACATATTAAACATCGAATCTATGTCCAGCAATAGCATTACACTTTCCACAGACATGAATACGCTCTACTTAATTGACGATGAGCGTGCTATTCCCTTTGACCTAACCAGCAGAGGTGCAACTGTTGGCGTCATTGCGGGTGAAGTAAGTGTCGTTACAGCTCGACCAACTGGCAAAATTGTGGAATCAAAATTGCTCGATCGCAAGGATATACCTGTTGTTGGCAACCAGTGGACGGTTATGTACAACAACGACAATAAACTCTTTCATGTTGTCGGTGCATTGGATATTGAATTGACTAGAATTGAGATTGGTAAGGAGAGTAAATCAAAGAGCATGATGTTTGACCTTTCCAGAACCACCGTAACCATCAGAAGAGCAAAAGAGAGCCTAACCATAGAAGTGTTACCCATCACACAAGTAACTAAAGCATAGTTTTTAACATGCTAACGATATGCCAAATCTCAAAGATTTGGCATCTATATCAGCTTTTTAGTTTTTCAGATAAATTTATAAGCTACAATTTCCCTTGCACTATCTGCACAATAGGCACTTTTTTGATTCTACTTTTTGCCCACCACATCAAAATTTGGCTTAATCCAATCACTAGTGGTTTTGTTTTTTGGAGTTGCTCCATTTCTTGTAAAAAAATCTGCTTTGCGTTTTGTTCCTCGCCAAGCGGTGCACTTTCTAATTGATTGAAAGTATAAATCAATTTTAAGTAGGTTTCCTTATCGTCGTATTCTATCTTATTCAAATAGCGGCGGGCAGCACGCGAGGCTTTTTCAAAACCATCTATATCTTCCAACATGATAAAGCAAATTAGTTTAATGAAATAGACACCAATGTTAAGGTCTTCGCGAATGGCTTCTTTTGAAATTTTTAATACCTTATCGCACCACACTAAACAATCTTCAAATTTTTCGGCAATTAAAAATAGAATTGCCATATTGGTCGTTAGCGTTTTCTGATTACTAATGTTAATTGAAAACTGCTTTAAGCCATTTTCAATTGTTTCGGCTAATTGATGTACTTGATCAATCTTGCCTTTGTTGATGCCATACACCTGCTCGAATACCGACACGCGCATGAACAATACTCGCCTGTGGTGATTGTTGCTGGGTTGTTCTGATTGTAACTGCGCCAATAACTGCTCGACATCTTGGTATTTTTCCTGCCGAAAACACGCCGACAAAAAATTGGACGCATCTATCACATAGCTAAAAAACTCCTCGTCCTTGTACGCCTCATGCTGATTCCACCATGCTAGTATTTTCAAATTCTCTTCATGCACTTTTTCATAGTCCCCCAACAACTGGAAAACCAATAATCGGCTTTTGTAATAGTGGTAATTGGCTTGCATCGAAGTGCAATTTCCTTCTCCCTGAGCCAGTAAGGTTTGATATTTTTCTTTGAGTACAGCTTTTTTAGGGGCATCCAACTCGGCAATACGCACTACATCCTTTGACATATCTTCATAGATGCCTAAAAAATGAAATTCCTCTTGCATCGCTTGACTGTGTGCAACACCCTCCTCCTTCAACTGCTTTAAAGTAGTGGCAAAATCCTGCTTTCGATATTGTCGAGTTAATCGGCGTTCCTCTTTGTTGACCGCAAGTAATAACACCGTGTCGCCCATGTTTTCTGCCATTTCTTTTGCCTCTTGTAGCCTTCGCTCGCACAAGTCCAGCAGTTCGCGCTCGTAAAGGTACTTCACGTCCATCAGTTTTTCCTTAATCTGCGCCGAGCGCGATTTCTTGCTGTTGTAGTCGCGCATGGAGCGCAAAATAGCATCGTACAAATAGGCTTTGTCCACAGAAAGGTGCTTAAATGTTGGCTTCAACACCTCTTCGTCATACGCCTCCATTTGTGCAATCAAGTTGAACAACTCCAAATATTTGGCATCCTTCTTTCCTGCCTTTTGCGCATCCAGCGTAAAGTATCGCTTCTCCGTCTTCGACATCGAATGGATAAGCCGAAATAAATCACTCTTATGTTTCATGGATACAAATATAACAATGTTGTGAACGCGCTAAAGCACGTTCCTATTGAAGAAAGAAAGATTCAATATATTGGGTAGGTTAATGAACATCAATTGGAACGGGTCTTTAGCCCGTTCTTAGGATGGGATTTCATAAAGGCTTTAGCCAAAATAGCAAGGTTTTCGGCTAAAGCCTTATGGGTTGTTTTTTGAGTGAACGCGCTAAAGCACGTTCCTATTGAAGGAAAGAAATGGGTTTCAAGACCAAAAATTAACATACAGTTAATACTCCAAGTTTGCATACATAAATTAATTCATTTTATATTTGTGCAACAAACAAGTGGATACACACAAACTATAAAGATAGTACAATCAATATGTACCCTGTTCAGGGTATGTTCATCTCCACTTTAGTTACAAATATCCACCGATTACAAAAAAATGCAATGCTGTAGTGTACTAGCCTTTATGTTTTCCTAGTACGCTCCAAAATGTTTATGGTCCATACTGAAGTATTTATTGCCTGCGCAAGCAATGATAGGACTGGCAGTTTACGAAACTAACAAAAATAACTTATGTTAA
>CALDYY010000007.1 GCA_937944245.1 uncultured Saprospiraceae bacterium
TCTAGCCCATTGGTAGTACGCACTTTCAGCCAAGGTGCATTAATAGTTTGTTCTCTCAATATCAATTCCGTCGTTTCTAACGTTCTTTGATTCAAATAATACAAAGTATCGCCTTCAGACAATTCTACAATAATGCTACTGCTTAAATCCGGCAAGTTGCGCATTCGCAACTGATCCACATTAACTATTGCCAGTTGAGGTTCTACTGGAATTTCCTTTATTTCAGCAGTAACAGTTGTTGGAACATCAAAATTATCTTCTTTATTTTCTTTGCAACTCCATAACAGTATAGTTAAAAAAGTGATAAACAACGTTTTTCTCATAAGTATTTTTGTTTATAACTGTTCTATAATAAAAAGACTAAAATTAATTCAACTTATCAAATTTAGGAAATGGTTACAAACTTACAAGTATCGTGTGTATCAAAATAGTATAAGGTAATTCTTTTCAACTTAATAAACTGTTTTACAGTAGAATAAAGTTAAAAATTATTTCATATACAAAAACTTTTGCGATATACGACGTATAGATAAAGGAAATTAAATTCCTAAAATGTAATTACAACCGATTTTAAGTCATCCTAAATTTGAATGCTATGAAAAGGTCATTAAAGTTCGTGTTAGTGTGGGTAGCATCTTTAAACATTGCCTTTGCTACGGAAAGTCCACAAGCTAGTTTCATCAAAAGATATAAGGATATTGCTATCCAAGAAATGGAGCGCACAGGTATTCCCGCTAGTATTAAAATTGCGCAAGCACTTTTAGAGTCTGGTGCTGGGAAAAGTGATTTGGCACGAAAAGCCAACAATCATTTTGGTATCAAATGCGGCGGCGATTGGACGGGCAAAACATATTACAAAGAAGACGACGACCGCGATGCTAGAGGTAAAATCATTCCTTCCTGCTTTCGCAAATACAACAAAGCGGAAGAAAGCTGGGTTGCACATTCTGAGTTTTTGAGAGGTCGCTATCGCTATCAAGCCTTATTTCAACTTGACTCTAAGGACTACAAAGCTTGGGCGCATGGATTAAGGCAAGCAGGCTATGCGACCAACCCGAATTACGCCAACGATTTAATAAGGGTAGTAGAAACCTACCAACTTTATCAGTACGATGAAGTTAGAGTGAATGTCCCTCAAATAGTAGTGAATTTGCCTGAAACAAATAAAGAAAAACCAGTATCAGCAAGTGCTGAAATTACTATTTTCAATGATGCCAGAATCACTTTTGCTTTAGGCGATGAAACCCTAGAAGATATTGCTAAACGCACTAAATTATCAGTCAACATTTTGAAAAAATATAATGATGATTTATTTGATGCCATTACAACATTACCGATAGGAGAAAAGGTTTATTTACAACCTAAACGCAGCGCATACAGAGGTCGAGACCGCTGGCACGAAGTGAAGCAAGGCGAAACAATGTTGATGATATCTCATCAATATGGCGTTGATTTGGCAACGCTTTACAGTAGAAACTTGATGCAGGAAGGCTCACAACCTGCTGTTGGTGAGCGCATTATATTGCGCGGACGACGCGGAGGGGATGCGCCAAAGTTAGTTACGAATACTGCTCTCGAAAAAGAAATTCCTAGTCCAAGATTAACTTTAGAAAAAGATGAACGGGACATTTTTCAAGATATTGATTTGAATAATGAGGAAAATGTGGTTTTGAGAAGTGAATTAAATATTCCATCATATGACCCACCTATCAACAGTGAAACACGTAGCACTCCTACTAAGGAAGAAAATATGCGTCCTAGTCCTATTTTGATAGAGGAATTAAATTTAGCTACTACGGGTTTATTTCACGAGGTGAAAGCAGGCGAAACACTTTATCGTATTTCTATTAATTACGGTGTTAGCGTGGAACAGTTGAAAGCACTTAATCAAATCTCAGGCAATACTATTAGTATTGGTCAACGATTGAGAATAAGATAGTAATACATTACTAAAAACGTTAATTCAGCTAAAAGTAGATGAAAATAATACTTTTGGCTGAATTGATTTTTTAATTTTGCCAAAAGTGATTTATGTGGTTAATCCACAACTATCCAAGCCTTTACACGTTCAAAATTTGTATATGATGTACTAAATATCTAATTTTGAAGAAAAAGCTCATGAAGATTAGAATAATGTTGGCATTGGCACTCTTGGGATTAACGTTTCATTTACAGGGTCAAAGCTATGCCTTTGGGCTAAAAGGTGGTCCTACTATTGGAATGCAAAATTGGAATGGCTTTGAGCGAAATGCCTTATTCGCTTATCACGGGATTGCCTTCATAGAATCTGCACCAGAAGATAATGCTTTTGCATTGTTTGCGCAATTGGGTTATCATGTGAAAGGAAGTGCTATCCGAAATCAAATAGTCGCCAACATTTTCAACAATCAATTTGAACGACTACCGCCTCAACGCTTTGAATTTCAGACTATTTCACTTACTTTAGGAGGGAAACAGAAATACGATTTCGGATTAAATAGCAAAGCATATTACCTACTCGGCATACGAGGCGACTACACCGCAGGCACAAACTTGAAAGAATATGAATTTTTTTCTAGCTTTCTTAACACGCTAATTTACCCTATTGATGGTTTCGTGCAGAAGTTTAATTACGGTGTAACTATTGGTGGTGGACTAGAATTACCTTTTTCAGAATTTATTGCGGGGTTAGTAGAATTTACCGTTAATCCTGACTTTTCTTATCAATACCGCCAGCCGCAAATCAATGCCGTTTACAACCCCTACACGAACAACAATGTTACCATTGGCGAGCGTTTAATCAGGAACGTTACTTTTGAATTAACCATAGGCATACGATTTTTGCATAAAATTGTTTATGTGGATTAAAGACTTTAGGCAACTGAATCTTAAAAGTGATTGTTAAAGACAGCAAAAATTGAGCGTTAATATTTCAAAAAAAAAGAATGACACCACGCAGCGTCGCATTTTATACATTGGGTTGCAAACTCAACTATTCTGAAACATCCAGTATTGGCAGACTATTTGAAGCATCTGGCTATCAAACAGTTGACTTTGAATTGGGAGCAGATATTTATGTTATCAATACTTGTTCTGTAACTGATTTTGCCGACCGAAAATGTAGAAATATTGTCCGAAAAGCACTTCGCCATTCGCCTCATGCTTTTGTGGTGGTCATTGGTTGCTATGCGCAATTAAAACCAGAAGAAATAGCCAACATACCTGGCGTTGACTTGGTATTAGGAGCTGCTGAAAAATTTCAAATCCTCGATTATATTGACGACCTTAGCAAAGCACCTGGTAAAGGCATGGTGCAAGCAGGTAAGGTGCAACAAGCCAATAGCTTTGTGGATGCGTTTAGTTTTGGCGACAGAACGCGCTCTTTTTTGAAAGTACAAGATGGTTGCGATTATAAATGTACTTTTTGCACCATTCCATTAGCACGAGGCAAAAGCAGAAGCGACACCATTGAAAATGTAGTGGCGAATGCAGAAAAAATTGCATCAATGGGCGTGAAAGAAATTGTGCTTACAGGTGTAAACATAGGTGATTTTGGCAATGGTACGGCTGTTATTGAAGGCACAAAACCCAAGAAAGAAGCTATGTTTATTGACCTTATCAAAGCATTGGATGAGGTGGAAGGCATTGAGCGATTCCGAATTTCCAGCATAGAACCTAATCTTTGCACCAACGAAATTATTGAATTTGTGGCGCAATCCAAGCGATTTGCACCTCATTTTCATATGCCCTTACAATCGGGCAATAATAAACAACTACAAGCGATGCGCCGCCGTTACAAGCGCGAGCTCTACGCCGACCGTGTTGCTACCATAAAATCATTAATGCCACATTCTTGTATTGGTGTAGATGTTATTGTTGGTTTTCCAAATGAAACAGCAGAAGATTTTTTGGAAACCTATCGCTTTATCCATGAGTTGGATGTATCTTATCTGCATGTTTTCACTTACTCCGAGCGACCGAATACGCCTTCCATAGAAATGGAAAATTCCGTACCAATGGAAGAGAGACGACGACGTAATGAAATGCTAACCATTCTTTCCGAAAAAAAGCGACACCATTTTTATGAACAACATTTAGGAGAAACAAGAAAGGTACTTTTTGAAGAACACAAAGCGCAAGAGTGGATGTCTGGCTTCACAGATAATTATATCAAGATTGCACTACCTATACAAAAAGAACTACTAAACGAAGTACACTCAGTGACCTTGAAAAGGATAGTATCTTCGAGCCTCGTAGAGGCAAAACTAGCTTATACTTTGGCGTAGCACAAAACTTATTTACTCAAAAATCGTATATGTTATGAATAATTGTTGATACAACTACTTTGTACCGCCATTGCAAAAACAACTTTTTACAGCACCATCTTTTACACGCTACGTTAATTTATATGGAGAATCGCTCGAAAAAATTAGGTATCGCCCCTGTTCCATCTTTGTTACTTGAACAAGCTATTCCAGCATCCGTAGGCATCCTAGTGATGTCTATTTATGGTATTGTAGATACTATTTTTGTAGGTAAATTTGTAGGTGCGTTAGGCATTGGGGCTACCACTGTAGTTTTCCCTATCACTTTGTTGATTGGTTCTATCGGTATGGCAATTGGCGTAGGTGGTGCATCCATCATTTCGCGAGCATTGGGCGCAAATCAATCAGATAAAGCGCAACTGGTTTTTGGTAATCAAATCGTGTTAACCTTAGTGTTGGCAGCCTCTATTGTACTATTGAGCGTATTTTTTGAAAAGCAAATCCTTAATTTATTCGGTGCAAAAGGCGATTTAATTCCATTAGCGCAAACTTATTTTCGGGTCATTGTTTTTGGTATTCCATTTCTCGCTATTTCGATGATGTCCAACAACGTCATTCGCTCTGAAGGACGCGCCAGAATTGCGATGCTAGTGATGATGATTCCTGCTTTGCTGAATATTCTTTTAGACTTCGTTTTTATTGTTTTACTGGATATGGGTATTGCGGGCGCAGGCTGGGCAACTAGTATTTCCTATGCCACTAGTGCTTCTTTTGCTTCGTGGTATTTTTTGACCAAACGTTCAGAACTCAGGATAATCCCTCAAAATCTGAGGCTACAACTTCATATAGTAAAAGAAATTTTTTCTATCGGTAGTATTACATTTGCTCGACAAGGCACTATTGCATTGCTTTTTATCGTCCTCAATAACTCTCTTTTTTACTATGGTGGAGAACTTGCCATTTCAACTTACGGCATTCTAAATCGGATAATGATGATAGTAAATTTTCCTGTACTAGGTGGCAAGGGTTTTTACCAATTGCAGGGTACAACTACGGTGCTCAAAATTGGAAACGTGTACAGGAAAGCATCAAAGCAGCCATTCTTTATGGCACTGGTGTAGCTTTGATTGTTTTTATTGCCGTTATGGTATTTACACAAGCACTAGTCGGCATTTTTACAAGTGATGAACTGCTGCTATCACAGACACCAAGTGCCATAAAAATCGCGCTGTTAGCCACTCCGTTATTGTGTATGCAACTTATTGGGGCTGCTTACTACCAAGCTATTGGCAAGGCACTACCCGCACTACTACTCACCTTGACCAAACAGGGATTTTGTTTAATTCCGTTAATATTGATACTCCCCCCCATTTTTGGCATTTATGGGATTTGGTATGCTTTTCCTATTGCCGATTTACTTACCGCTGGAATTGTCATGCGTTACCTTCAAAAGGGCATAAAACAACTCAACTTAAAATCTAGGGAGAAACAGCAAGCACAATCAGTTGTTGTTACTTCACTTCCCAATAGTCAGCAAACACCTATTGAACTTTAGGCGACCACTTTTTTCCTAATTCCCTTTTTACTTTTAGTGCTTTTCTCTGTATTGATTTTTGTTGACTTAAGTAGCTGGCAGTATTGCTGTGCCTGTACGATAAAATCATCAACAGTAGTTTGTTTATTTAGCTCTAGCATGAGGTCATAAGCAGCGAGGTCTTTAGTACAAGGACCAATTTTTAATGCTGCATCCGTAAGCGTAGCAATGTATTCAAAGTATAAATTAGATTTAGGATGAAGAATGTACAGCAAATCGTAGGACTTGGTCAAAAAATTTTCTACTAATTTACCTTGAGGAATAGCCGTCCATGTCAGATCATTTTTGCAAAAATAGTCGAAAGAGACATCTATATTTTGCCTTTTTTCACTAATAAATCCAAGTAGCGTTACCTGTTTTCCATTGTCTTGTAAATCTTTAGCAAATGCTTGAATTTTTTCGCATCTTTCGGGTGAAGTTGCGTCATACAAAATGCCGATCCATTGAGCGGCATTAAAGTTATCAATTTGACGTTTAATCGGCTTTGGTTGTTTGGCAAGCGTTCTCTTGTTAAAAAAACGCCTAAATTGTTCTGCTAGCATATTTGTTTAGTTTTCTCAAAAAAAATCAGGGCAATTCAAGCCTCTGCTACTTAAACTATCTAACCGTACCTACATTAAACTCGCCCATGTTGACATATTTTTCAATACGTTGTTGAACGAGTTGTTCCGCACTAAATTGTGTTAGTTCTGTTAATACTTTTTTCAAATGCCTTCTCAAGGCGCGTGCCATTACTTCTGGAGCAGAATGTGCCCCACCCACCGGCTCTTTAATGATACCATCTATCAAACCAAATTCATACATATCATCTGCTGTCAATTTTAATGCCTCAGCAGCTTGCTCTTTATAGTCCCAACTACGCCACAAAATTGAGGAACAAGATTCTGGCGAAATGACAGAGTACCAAGTATTTTCTAGCATATACACTCTATCGCCAAGTCCTATACCAATTGCTCCTCCAGAAGCCCCTTCACCAATTACAACACAAACTATTGGCACTTTCAACTGTGCCATCTCAATCAAATTGCGTGCGATTGCCTCTGCTTGCCCTCTTTCCTCCGCTTCCAATCCAGGAAAAGCACCGGGTGTATCAATGAGCGTGACTATGGGAAAACCAAATCTTTCTGCTGTTTTCATTAGGCGAAGTGCCTTTCTGTAACCCTCTGGATTTGCCATACCAAAATTCCGATATTGGCGCATCTTGATATTCACTCCTTTTTGATGCCCTATAATCATTACCGTTTCGCCGTCCAAGTCGGCAATACCTCCCACAATGGCTTTATCATCAGCAAAATAGCGGTCTCCATGCAACTCAATAAATTTATTGCACATTTGTTCAATGTAATATAAAGTATAAGGACGTTCTGGATGTCGAGATACTTGTACTTTTTGCCATCCTGTAAGGCTGCTGTAAATTTCTTTGCGTTTGTCTTTAATCTTTTGCATCAACTCGCGCTCCATGATAGATACATCTACGTCGCCTGCACTAGCCACGTCTTTTATCTTATCTAGTTGATTATAAAGATTTTTAAGCGGTTCTTCAAACTCCAAGAAAACCATAGCATTTACTTTTTGAGCTACTTGCTTCATTTACAAGCAAGTAATTTACCTACTGTTAAGCGAAGCTAAAACGAATTTTGAACACAGAAAATTTTTTTGCATTTTTTTTAAAAATTGCTTTGAAATACAATAAAAAGCCATAAATTTGCAATCCGTTAAAGGAAGTACAAGAATAACTGAGTTTCAGTTTACTAGCAGAAGCGCAAATATTCTTGGAGAGAATTTAGCGTATAATATGGTTTGGTAGTTCAGTTGGTTAGAATACCTGCCTGTCACGCAGGGGGTCGCGGGTTCGAGTCCCGTCCAGACCGCAAAAGTAAGTCAAGTAAGATCAATCCCTTACTTGACTCTTTCTTTTAAAGAAGATTTTAAACTTCAAAAAATGCCCTTACCCCTTTAAAATCCAGTAAAATTGTCCATCTACTGTAAAAGTCACTGTCTTTCCATGTTTAGTGAAAATCTTAGATAGTAAATAAAATACAAAGAACGCCTTAATTATTAGATGAATAAAGAAAGCATCTATTTAACAACTTCACAGTACCAAATTATTGGTTTTCAGCTAAATAAGATTTAGAAACAAGCTCTTAATAAAAAAACAACAACACAAATGAAAACTCGAAAATGTCTTTCTATTTTTATAGTTGTCGCTTTAATATTTTTTGCTTGTCAAAACAAGCAGTATTTTTCTGACTCAAATACTATGAATACATCAAGCATTGTCCAATCTGATTTTGGAAACCTAATTGACGGGCAAAAAGCAAGTTTATTCACCCTAACCAATCAAAATGGAATGAAAGTTTCTATTACTAACTACGGAGGTATCATCGTTTCCGTACTCGTTCCCGACAAGAATGGAGTATTAGGAGATGTGGTACTTGGTTACGATAGCCTAAACCATTATGCTGCCACCAATCCTTACTTTGGTGCTATCATCGGAAGATATGGCAACAGAATTGCAAAAGGCAAATTCACAATAGATGGTAAAGCGTACACGCTTGCCACCAATAACGGTCAGAATCATCTTCATGGTGGTATTAAGGGATTCGACAAAGTCATTTGGAATGCTGAAGTTAAAGACGGTGCTGAACCATCCCTTCTTCTAACTTATTTGAGTAAAGACGGTGAAGAAGGCTATCCAGGCAACCTTAATTGTAAGGTAACTTATACATTAACAAATGATAACGCTATAAAAATTGACTTTGAAGCCAAAACAGATGCACCAACTATCGTAAATATGTGTAACCACAGCTACTTTAATCTAACTGGTGAAAATACAGACATCCTGAATCATTCGTTACAGATATTTGGCAAGCAGTTTTGCGCTGTCGATGATAATTTAATTCCACTAAAGGGAACAAGCGAAGTTAAAGGCACACCATTTGATTTTACTCAAAGTAAGTTAATTGGTAAAGAAATTAATCAAGATAATAATATTCAAATCAGAAATGGACTAGGCTATGATCATTGTTGGGTACTTGACAAAAGGTCATTAGATAAGCTAGAAGTGGCAGCCATAGCTATAGATAGCATTAGCGGGCGTAAACTTACCGTTGAAACCACAGAACCCGGCATTCAATTTTACTCAGGAAACTTTCTAAACGGCACTATTACTGGTAAATATGGCATAAAATACAATAAAAGATCGGGATTTTGTTTAGAAACTCAACACTTTCCAGATTCGCCCAACAGACCAGATTACCCCTCCACTATACTTAGACCTAACGAAAAGTATGCAAGCACTACATTGTATAAATTTAGTGTAATATATTGATACATTTTCTATTTTTTACAAGAAAATAATATGGTCTTGTTATCTTGGCAGGAAACAAAATTTTAAACAAAACATGAAAAATTATTGCTTCATACTAGGGCTATTTTTGTTAGCCTTTTGCGGAGTGCTTGATGCACAAAAAGTGGACGTAGCATCATTGAAGGGACTAAAAATCCGAAACGTAGGTCCTGCTGCCATGAGTGGTAGAATCACAGCGATTGATGTAGATTTAACTAATACAAATCGCATTTACGCAGGTGCTGCATCGGGTGGTGTATGGCTTTCTGAAAATGGCGGTATTGACTGGACACCCATTTTTGATGAGCAGCCTAATCAAGCAATTGGCGCAATCACGATTAATCAAAAAAATCCTGCTGAAGTATGGGTTGGGACGGGAGAAGGCAATCCAAGAAACTCACAAAATAGCGGTGGAGGTATTTTTAAAAGTATGGATGGTGGCAAAACTTGGTCGCTCATGGGACTAGAAAACACTAAAGTCATTCATCGCATTATTGTTCATCGCGACAATCCTGATGTAGTCTATGTGGGGGCACAAGGTTCAGCTTGGGGAAAAAGCGAGCATAGAGGCGTTTACCGTACGACCAACGGCGGTAAAACTTGGGAAAAAATACTTTATGTAAACGACGAAACAGGCATCGCTGATTTGGTAGTTGACCCAAGCAATCCAAATAAAATGATAGCAGCAATGTGGGAATTTGGACGAAAACCTTGGTTCTTCAATTCTGGTGGAAAAGGCTCTGGCATCTATATAACACACGATGGTGGCAGTAACTGGAAACGCTTGGATGAGAAAAATGGAATGCCAGAAGGGATGCTAGGTAGAATTGGTTTAGCGATTGCACCTTCTTCACCAAATATCGTGTACGCCCTAATTGAAGCTAAAGAAAATGGATTGTATAAGTCCACTGATGGTGGCAATAAATTCGTAAAAATAGCGGATGATAAGAAAAATATCGGCGACCGTCCTTTCTACTATTACGATATTTTTGTTGACCCGCAGAATGAAAACCGAGTTTATAGCTTGTACTCTCTGGTGTCAAGAAGTGAAGATGGTGGTAAAAATTTTGAGGTAATACTACCCTATTCTGGTGAAAATGCGGTACACCCTGACCACCATGCGTTTTGGATTGACCCTAACAATCCAAGTTACATGATTAACGGCAATGATGGAGGGCTTTACATCTCAAGGGATAAAGGAAAAACTTGGCGATTTGCAGAAAATATCCCCATTGGGCAGTTTTATCACATTAACTACGATATGAGCTACCCCTACAATATTTCGGGTGGCTTGCAGGATAATGGTTCTTGGGTAGGACCAAGCGCAGTATGGAAACCGGGTGGTATTCGTAACTCCGATTGGCAGGAAGTCTTTTTTGGCGACGGCTTCGATGTACTGTTTCATCCTAAAGATAGCCGATTTGTGTATGCTATGTCGCAAGGTGGCAATCTAGGCTTCATTGACCGTCAAACAGGTAAAACACGTTTTATCAAACCAGTACATCCCGAAGGAAAAGAACTGCGTTTCAACTGGAATGCGGGTATTGCACAAGACCCATTCAGCGATTGCGGCGTTTACTACGGTAGTCAATATTTACATAAAAGTACAGATTGTGGAACAACTTGGGAAATCATTAGCCCTGATTTGACGACCAATGATACGACGAAGCAACAGCAAATTAAAACAGGTGGCTTAACGATTGATAACACCACAGCAGAAAATCACACAACAATTTTGGCGATTGCGCCAAGTCCAGTAGATGAAGGCACTATTTGGGTTGGCACAGATGATGGAAATTTGCAACTCACCAGAGATGGCGGTAAAACTTGGACAAATCTATCAAGCCGTCTGTCTGGCGTAAAAGCAGGCAGTTGGATTCCATTTATTGAAGTCAGTCAAAAAAATGCTGGCGAAGCCTTTATTATTGTCAATGATTATCGTAGAAATGACTGGCGACCAATGGCTTTCCATACCAATGATTTTGGCAAAACTTTTAAGCAGATTGTCAACGATAAACAAGCACAAGGTCATGCGTTAGCCATTATTCAAGACCCAGTAGCACCAAATTTACTTTGGTTAGGTACTGATTTTGGTTTATATTTTACCATTGATGGCGGTGCAAATTGGAACAAGTGGATGAACGGCTATCCTTCTGTATCCACAATTGACTTAAAAATCCATCCGCGCGAGCATGACTTAATCATTGGTACATTTGGACGCTCCATTTGGGTACTAGATGACATCCGTCCAATTCGTGCCATTGCGCAGTCGCAAGGGAAGGTACTGGATGCACCATTCAAAGCCTTTGAATCGCCAGATGCTTATCTCGCCAATTACCGTTCTTATGATGGTACTAGATTTGTAGGCGATGGTATTTACAGAGGAGAAAACCGCCCTGCTGGTGCTATGATGACGCTTTGGGTGAAACCTATGGTCAAAACAAAAAATGCAGAAAAAGAAGAGGAAAAGAAAAAAGTAAAAATCCAGATTGTAAACAGTAATGGTGATACTATCAGAACTTACACTTCTCCTGTGGATACTGGCATGAATAGAATTTACTGGAATTTACGTCAAGATGGTGCGCGCTATCCATCGAGAGAAAAAGCAAAAGAGGATGACAATTTACCTCCAGGAAATTTTGTGTTGCCGGATAAATATCAAGTAATATTTACTTATGAGACGCATAAGGATTCCACTACTATTCAAGTGCATTTTGACCCGCGCTTAGATATAAAAGATTATGATGTAGAAAATATCGCAGCCATTTATGATAATTACTACGCTTTAGTAAAAAAAGCGACGGATGGTTACGAGCAAGTGCGCACGGCAAAAGAAAGTATTGAAATGGTACAAAAAATGATGAGTAGTGAAAAAGATTCTACTTATCAGGAACTTCATAAAATGGGTAAAGCATTGTTAGACACTTTAAAAACAATTGAGCTTTTATATTTTGCACCAGAAAATGTAAAGGGTATTCAGCGAAGTTCTGATAATCTGTTGTCATCACTTTTCACAGTAAGTCGCTATTTAGGGGCTATTGAAAAAGAGATTACGCCAACTGTAGAATTACTGATGCGCCAAGCAACGGAAGAAACAGAAAGTGTACTGGGTAAAATACAACGCTTTTATGATACAGACTTTGCCACTTATAAAGATAAAGTAGAAAATATAAAACTACCTATTTTTAAAACAGTAATGAAGTAAAATAAATAAATTCGTAGCTACCAGCTATATTTGGTAGCTACGAATTTAAAATGGTTAAATTAATTTTACTGACTAAGTAATCAAACTGTGGTTGAATCTGCTGAAATTCATATGTTCCAAGTTCCTTATTGCCATACCAAGCACGCTCATAGACTTGCGTAAGTTGTTCAAAATCATCCTTTAAATCGGATGAACTTAATTCTTGGAGATAATCATAATTGGTTTTTCGTTTTTCCCATTTAATAATATTTTTTAGGGAAAGCTGGCGTAGCGTTTTTAAGTAATATAAGCGTACTGCCAAGCGATAATCCCGTGCTACAATAGCTTTATCAATCAATAAAGAAGGGTCATATAAGTTGAGGTTTTCTTCTAATTGGCTTATTTCAGTAGCTTTAATAATAGAAGCACTATTTTTATTAGCGGCTACTGGCAAAATATATTTACCTAAAGCAAATCGAAACAGTAAAAAAAACAATATGCCCACAATTGCAACTAAAATAACTTTAGCTGTATTGCTTCTTAAGTTTTGCATTAATAAATTACTCTGTTCTTTATTTTGATTATTTTCTTTAGGTTTCTTTTTTCGAGCAGGTATTATGTTACCAGTATAATCAATTCCTTCTATTGCTTTTTGCCAATCATTTTTATTAATTTCCTTCTTAAAAACTGGAGTTTTCTGATATTTTTCATTCGGAGTATCATTTGCTTTCATACTAAAAGGCAATGAGCCAAACATTATAATAATCAGAAAAATCGTTTTATATCTTAACATAGTTATAATTTCTAATAATACCTTGATTACATACTTTCTCGCTCCATTCCTCTTATTTTTCGGGCGTTTCCTATATGTTGTATTTTTTCTTTTAAACTAACTGCATATTTTATTTCCATTGCCACATGATAATACAACATAAAAGCAATAAGTAATAATGAAAAAATAAGTAGTATCATACTCGTTGTAGAAAAAATCAATAATATAATGTTGATTCTATCTAAGGTAGCTTGTTCAAAAGGTATAACCCATGCTGTTGTTTCGATGAGCAGAGAAAAAACAAGTGTATCCAGAAAATTAACCAATATAAAACCAATAATACTGATGCTTAAAAAAACACCTATTCCTCGAGCATAGTCGGAAATTGAAAGCTGAATCGTTTCTCCTAGTTTAGACAAAGGATAACCTTTTTTATTAAAAATATGATAATTCCATAGTAATAGTACAGGGAATAATAATGAGCTTATCAGTAAGAAAAACTCGCTTGACATACTTAAGTAAGTTAGAGTATAAGCAGTACCAACAGGAAAAGACAATTGTAGTAGCAGTAATTTATTTTCACTTTTTTGTGGACTTAACTGCTTGTAAATGAAATAACTAAAAATAGAAGACAAAATAATAACTAAGCTAGGTAAAGCATATATTTGATTAATAAAAAACTGCCCTATTGCATTATAAGTACCTAAAAAGCCGCGAGGAAAAATAAACCGTTGCATTAGATTATCCGCTAAAAGATAGATACTTACTGTATAGATACCCGCTATGCTAAAAACAAGTAAGATTATTTTATTAAACTGTGTTATAAATAACTGAAACGTCTCGCTGATGATATTACTAATAGACTTCACGGCGTACCATTCTATAATTTCACTTTCATCAGGTTGAAGTTTAAAATTCGTATCAACTTCCTTTGCGTTATTTTTTACTTTCCAGCGCGGATACCAAACGAAATAACCCAGCACAAAAAATAGGCAAACCAATATGAATAATCCTCTAATCCAGTAAGGTGCATCGGTATTGCGTGTGAGATAGCCTTCAATGAAAGCAGCAATTAATATAATAGGTACTATTCCCATCATTATTTTTAGTCCCTGTCTTGCGGAACGCTGAAAAGATTTTATTCTCGAAAAAGTGCCAGGAAAAAGCAATCCATTCCCCATCACAACACCCGCAGCACCACCAATAATAATAGCTGAAATTTCTAGCGTGCCGTGTATCCAAATGGTGAGAAAAGAATCCCAAAAAAGCCCTTTATCAATAAAGAAATATTGAAAAGCACCAACCATTACGCCATTTTGAATCAGAATAATAATCGTACCGATACCAAAAAATAATCCTAAAATAAAGGTCAAAAAAGCGACAAAAAGATTATTGCCTGCAATGCCTAAAGACATTCCCAATGCGCCTTTTTGCTTATAAACTGCCATAGGATCGCCCGAAGCAATGTTTTCTTTCGTCATTTCGATATAGCTATCGCCGAGAATAACTCGTGCAAATTCTTCATCCATAGCAGAAGAAAGTACACCTACCAACATTGCAGTTAGAAAGATTAAAAACGAAATTAAAAATGCCCTACGCGATTCGTACATGAGCAAAGGCAGTTCGTCTATCCAGAAAGAGATGAGGCGGTGCTGCTGCGTTTTTCGATTTCTATATGTTTTTATAAAAATTTGTTGAGCCAAACCATTAAGATAGATTCTAACAGAGCGACTGGGATAGAAAGTTCGAGCAAAAGAAAGGTCATCCATGATTTGAACAAACATTTCATACAACTTGCCTGATGTTTTTGATGGCTGTTTAATCATCTTTTCCGATGCCTGCCATTGTTCCTTTTTTTGCTCAATAAACTTTGTTTCCCGCATGATAGTTAGGTATTAAGCCCCCCGCAAATGCTCAACACTTGCCCAGTGATATACTTAGACATATCTGACCCTAAAAATACACATAAATCAGCAACTTCTTCCGCTTTGCCTAGACGTTTCATTGGGATACCCGACAAGAAGGCTTCCCTCGTTTTTTCATCTAGTTCGTCTGTCATGTCCGTTTCAATAAAGCCGGGCGCTACGGCGTTGCAACGAATGCCTCTTGAGCCAACTTCTTTGGCAATAGATTTAGAAAAGCCAATGATACCCGCTTTGGAAGCAGCATAGTTGGCTTGCCCAGCATTACCAAAAACACCTACCACAGAACTCATATTGATAATTGAGCCTGAGCGTGCTTTTAGCATAGGGCGTAGGATTTGCTTAGTCATATTAAATACTGACTTCAAATTGGTTTCTATCACTTCATCCCATTGTTGTTCGCTCATTCTCAACATCAATGTATCTTTGGTTATACCCGCATTATTAATAAGAATATCTATCGAGCCAAAGTCTTTAACTACTTCATTGACAAGTGCTTCTGCTGCTGAGAAAGAAGCTGCATCCGAAGCATAAGCTTTTACGCCATCACCCAGTTCGGTTGCCATTGCATTAGCTTTTTCCGCCGAAGAACGATAAGTAAAGGCAACTTTCGCGCCATGTGCTACATATGCTTTGACGATTGCCGCTCCTATACCACGAGAGCCACCTGTAATCAAGGCAACTTTGCCCTTTAATAGTTGTTTGCTCATTTACACTATTTTGATTGCGAAACTAGGAAAATTTGCAAATTAATACTCAAGGATTAAGCGCTTGTTTAAAAATTTTCTTTAGGTGAAAATCAATAGTTTGTGGTTCTGACAATAGGAAGACGAGGGAATTTAGTGGGCTAAATAACTAAGCCTTACTGAAGTCAGGTTCGTAAAATATTGGTTTTCAGTAATTAAAAATTTAAACATGCTCTAATGTAAAAAGTGTGTTCTTCATAAAAGATGGTGCCTATATTTGCCTTATGAACAAAACAGCACTTGGAGAATTATTTTATCGGGAACTAGAAAAAATTATAAAAAAAGAGCAAGACACTCTCAAAACAGTCGAAGCACTTTATAAATTACTCGACGCGATGATTATGGAAATCACGCGAAAAGAGCGGCTTCTATTTTCCACACTTTTCTCAAGGATTGTTTACGTCAGCCAAACTTATCAAATCAATAGAACGCTACAAACTAAAATTCACTACTTCCGTCGAAACGCTAAAAATGTAGTATATCAGCAACAAAATGAAGGATTACAAGCCATTCAACAAGCAGGTATTTACGTGATTGCGCATGCCATACGAAGCGTTTTTAACGTGCCAATTCCTGAACATTTGCAACCTTACTTACAGGATGCTTTCCCTTTGAAGATTTCGAGCGTCGAGGTGGTTGCTTTTCATTCAAAACTTAGGGTTGTTGCCATTTCGGAAAATAGCGCAAAAGAACAACTCATTGTGCAATGTGAACAATATCCTGAACAGGAGATAATAGTACAATACAACATCCCGGAGCGAAACGAGCCTTTTAACGCCACCATAAAAGCTATTCGACAAGTATTTGGATTTCCCATTACTTTGAATTTACTGGACGTTGAAGTGGATGCTAAAGGTGTGCATCGCCCGCGTGCATTTGTGGTGGAGCCAGATTATTTGATAGATGTTTCCACACTAGCAGGCTGCTTTGGCGAATGGGGCGCAGAACCGCTACTCTATTTGCTCAAGAAGTTTCTACCTATACCTTCTAATAAACACCTTATCATTGGAAACATTGCCAACTTTTTTTTGGATGAGTTGATGAATTATCCTGATTGTTCGTTTAAGGACACATTCCCTAAAGTGCTTAAAACCAATCCATTAGCATTTTGTCTACTAGAGGACAAAGAAATTAGAGAAATTCAACAAACCGTTCAACGACATTTCCTAGTGCTAAAAAAAATGGTACAGCAAGATTTCAAAGCAGCAGGAATCGAACCTCAGTATTGCTTTTTAGAACCTTCTTTTTTTGCGGAAACGTATGGTTTACAAGGACGTTTAGATGTGCTATTCAAACAAAACGACAAAACAGCCATTGTAGAGTTGAAAAGTGGAAAAGTTTATAGAGCCAATCAACATGGCATCAATCAGTCCCATTTCATACAGATTTTGTTATACGACCTAATGATTAGGGCTGTTTTTGGCAAGAAAATTGACCCTAAAAACTATATTCTCTATTCCAGTATTCAAGAAAAATCATTGCGATTTGCACCACGCATCAAAGCACAGCAATATGAGGCATTGCAGGTACGCAATCAGCTAGTGGCACTGGATTGGGAACTGAAAGATTTAACTAAGTGGTTCAGCAAGAATGGATTAACTACTCGTTTAATAGAACGAACAATCCCTTTTACCAAAATCAATAGCAACCGATTAGGCACTATTAAAGGCTTTATTGGAGAAGATATAATACAATTTGAAAAAATTTATCAAGATTTATCCCCTTTGGAACGCAAATATCTTCATGCTTTTTCAGGCTTCATTGCTAGAGAGCATCAACTGGCAAAAACAGGAGTACAAGGGGTGGAAAGTGCTAATGGCTTGGCTTCCTTATGGTTAGATAATTTTGAGGATAAAGAAGAGCAATTTGAAGTATTGAGCTACCTGAGCATTAAAACCAATCAAACCAACAGCGACCCACCAATAATCCAATTTAAAAGAACCCCACGCACTAATCCACTTGCCAACTTTAGAAAAGGTGACATCGTTGTGCTTTACCCTTTTGACAAAGACTCAACAAAAGAATCAGCAATACTGAGACATCAAATTTTTAAATGTTCCATAACAGATTTGGATGCACAAAACGTAATCGTACAATTAAGAAGTCAGCAATTTAACAGCTCTATTTTTGAGCAATATCAATACTGGAATTTGGAACACGACATGATGGACAACTCTTTCATCATGCAATATCAAAGTTTATTTCAATTCTTTCAACGACCTATTCATAAACGAAATGTATGGTTGACAACTCGTCCCCCTCAAAAGGGCGAACCCGTTCATTTAGCACATCATCCGGAGTTGACAGATGAACAACATTTAGTGCTGCAAAAAATAATTTCCTCCAAAGAATATTTTTTACTTTGGGGGCCACCCGGCACTGGAAAAACAAGCATGATGCTAAAACATTTAGTCAAATACTTACTAGAAAATACTTCGGAAAAGCTACTGCTAATGGCATACACCAATCGAGCAGTAGATGAAATATGTGATGCTGTTGAACGTATTGGAGCAGGCATAAAAGAGCAATACCTACGCATTGGCTCACAATTTTCTACGGAGCATCGCTTTCAAGGGCAACTTCTAAAGAATAAAATCGCTTCCGCCAATTCGAGAAAGGAAATAAAAGCAATTTTAGACCAACATCGCATTGTCATCGGAACAGTAAGTTCGATTACCAATAAGCCAGAACTATTGCAATTAATGACTTTCCAGCGAGCTATAATTGACGAAGCCTCTCAACTGCTTGAGCCTTCTCTGTTAGGGATATTACCTCGATTCGAGAAAGTAGTATTAATTGGCGACCACAAGCAGTTGCCCGCTGTGGTATTGCAAGATGAAACAGAAAGTGTGGTAAAAGATGAAGACTTGAACAAGATTGGGTTAAAAAATCTACGCAATGCACTTTTTGAGCGGCTTTTTCATCGTTGTATTGCCAATGACTGGCATTGGGCATATGCGCAACTGAGTCATCAGGGAAGAATGCACGAGAAAATCATGGCATTTCCTAATAAACATTTTTATCAAAATACCCTAAAAATATTGCCAGATACGGTTTTTTATAGTCTCCGGCAAAAGCATAATCCAAATATATCAAACCCGACAATACTTCCCGGATGGATGTGTGCACTAGCACAAAAAAGAGTGCTTTTTTTGCCAAGCCCTAGTGATGAAGAAAGTCTTACCCAAAAGACTAACAAACACGAAGCACTGATAATCAAATCTTTACTAGGTCAATTTATCCAATTATATCGTTCAATGGGCAAAACCATTTCCGCTGAGTCCATTGGCATCATTACGCCTTATCGTGCGCAAATTGCACAAATTCGGGCAGTGCTGGCGCAAGATGTACCGATTGATACTGACCTTATTACAATTGACACTGTCGAACGCTATCAAGGAGGTGCTAAAGAAATCATAATCATTTCACTGTGTATCAACACTTTACAACAAATAGATTTATTAGTTTCCTTATCCGACGAGGGCGTAGATAGAAAATTAAATGTGGCATTAACAAGAGCAAGAGAATATTTAGTTATCATTGGAAATCCAAATTTGTTGAAAGCCAATAGTACCTATCGGGCATTGTTGGAGCAATTTTAGTTAAAGTCGGATAAAAAAATTAGATTCATCTTTTGTATGCTCAACAACAAAGTATTGAAAATATTAAGGTTAAGAAGATAAACATACTTTTTTCTTTGAATACTCTAAGCTATCTAAATCTTTCTGTTACAGTTGAATGAAACAAGAAAGGCGGTTCATCGTAACATATCAGTAATGCTCTGAAAAGTAGAGCAATTTAAAGTTCGTTTACTATTGCTAGTTCGGCTCATGTTGAACTTGTTGTAATTACCTTAATGCTATGAGTGCTTTTTTCAAAAAAATAGCGGTGTTTACTGCTTTTGTTTTCACCTTAGTGTTGGCAAATGCACAAGATGTGCATTTTTCGCAATTTTATCATTCACCATTGCAACTCAATCCTGCACTTGCTGGAGTACATCATGGCTCAGTACGCTTTGTCAACAACTATAAAAGCCAATGGCAATCTGTATCTGATTTGAACTTCACCACTTTCTCCAGTGCTTTAGAAAAGAAATTTTATACAGACGATTTAGAAAACAGCTACTTCACAGCAGGTTTACTTTTGTCGTTTGACCAAGCGGGTTCTTCACAGTTGAGTCGGACAAACATAGGTGTTTCAGGGTCTTACTCCATTCAACTTTCACCGACCTTCTTTGTCACTGCTGGTGCACATGTAGGCATTAGCCAAAGGGCATTTAAAACAACCAACTTAACGTTTGATCAGCAATTTGACGGGGAACAATTCGACCCAAACCGTCCAAAAGAAGGATTCAATAGAACAAATGACCTGAATATGGATTTGGGTAGTGGTGTCAATTTTAGAATACAACCACAAGACGCTCACCCCATCAATAAACGTACCAAATTAGACATTGGAATAGCCGCACACCACCTTACAGAACCTAAAGAAGCATTTTTTATTGACGGCGAAGTTCGATTAAAGCGGCGATATTCCACTTATGCTATGGGTACACTCATGCTATCCGACCTTTTTGATTTTGTGGCTAGAGGTATGGTACAACTGCAAGGTCCTTATCAAGAAAATGTAGTTGGTGCATCAGGCAAAATACACATTAATAGAAATCCAGCACAAGAACTGGCAGTGTTGTTTGGTTCGTCCTACCGATTCGATAATTTCGGCGATGCTATCATTCCACACATGGAAATAGAAATCCAGCAATGGTTACTTGGTGTAAGTTATGACGTCAACATATCCGAATTTCAAGCAGCCTCCTCACGTAGAGGCGGTATAGAAATTGCTTTAAGGTATGTATTCGCACCATTGAAACCTGTAAATAAAACAAAGATATGTCCGATTATATAATATTTATTACTGTGTATGTCGTTTTAATTAATGATTAATTATTTATAGGACTAATTTCAATATATTCAATATAAGACAATACACACTAAAATGTTAAGAAAATCATTTTCTCGATTTATTAGGTTGATGAAAATTGGTGATAAAAGCCCATTACTTGGGCATCAAACCCAAATTGTTATGAAGCAGATATTTTTGAGTTTTATTTTAATAGGATTATTCAGCGCTGCAAATGGTCAAAAATTTGACCAAGGGGAAACCTATGGCGTTACCTATAAACAAATGCTAAAAGCTGCTGATGAGGCTTTTACTATTGATAAGGATTACTATACCGCTATGCGTTACTACGGCTTGGCAATGAATGTACGTCCCAACGATACAAGTTTGCGCTTTAAGTATGCGGAATCGGCTCGTCTGGCAGGGGCATTCATCTTAGCAAGGGATGCTTACAAAATGGTTGCAACAGCAGAAGATAAAGATAAATTTCCATTGACTCAGTATTGGCTAGGTTATGTTTATCAAGTCTTAGGTAAATACACAGAAGCTATTGATAGCTACGAGCAATTTTTAGATAAGCAAACAGGAAACGAAGCTGTGCCTACCTATTATTTACAGTTAGCAAAAAAGGGAATCAAAGATGCTAAGTGGTCAAGAGATATTGCTGAGGTACAGCACAATGTTAATGTTTTGTCCATAGGTAGTGAAATCAACACGCCGAATAAAGAATTTGGAGCATTTATATTGAATGACACCTTGTTTTATTCATCTTTGAATTTCCAGAGCAATAAAGACAATGCACCAACAGAGCGACCTTACGCTAGAATACTATTTTCAGTGGATGGAAGCAAGGGAGAGCAGTTAACAAACGGTATTAACGATACCCTTCGCCATACTGCTAATTTGGTGTACAATACAAAGCGCACTCAGCGCTTCTTTACGCGATGCGACTACCTAGACAACCGAAGTGCTGATATTAGATGTGCTATTTTTACACAGAAAAAGCAGCAAGATGGCAGTTGGAGTAACCCAGAGGGGTTAAAAAACTATATTAATGACAATCAATATACTTACACTCATCCCAGTGTTGCACAGGATAAAGAAAATGAGGATGAATACCTATATTTTGTTTCTAATCAGCCGGGCGGCAAAGGTAAATTGGACATTTGGGTAGCTAAAATAGACTCAGAAGGCAACTTGGAAAAACCTGAAAACCTAGCAATAGTCAACACAAATGAAAATGAAGTAACACCGTTTTTCCATTCGCCGACACAAACACTTTATTACAGTACAGAAGGAATGCTTGGGCTAGGCGGCTTCGACATTCAAAAAGTAAAGAAAACTAAAGATGGTTGGGGCGAAATTGAAAACATGGGTAAGCCCATCAATAGCAGTTTAAATGATCTATACTTCACCTTAAATGAAGATGGGTCAAAAGGCTACTTATCTTCCAATAGAGAAGGTTCGACTTATATGGAAAAAGAATACCAGTTATGTTGTGATGATATTTTTGCAGCAGAATTTGACATTAAAGTTGAATTATTAGCTTTTGTTTTCAACAATACTGATAAATCAGAGTTGCTTGGCACATCCATTCGATTACTAGAAATAAAACCTGATGGCTCTTTAGAAGAAATTTCAAAGCAGACGCATCCTTTTGACAATGCTTATAATTTTTTTGTGGACAGAGGTGCTAAGTATATATTAGAGGCTTCAAAAAACGGATTTGTTCAACAGCTAGATACGCTTTCTATTCCTCTGACAGCACCCGACCAAATTAAGAAAGACATTTATCTTTCACCCGTTACTGCTGATTTAAGGGTTTTGACCTACGACATGAAGACAAAGCTCCCTATCACCGCAACAACTATTCAGTTGATTGAAGTAGATAAAAATAATGAAAGAGTGGTGCAAGAGCAACTCAATGAATATGGTAATGACTTTAAGTTCCCACTAGAATTGGACAAAACTTATCTTATTAGAGCGACTAAATCAGGTTACAAACCAGTCGAAGAATTAGAGTTAAGCACTTTCAACTTGACCAATAGTGAAGTATTCTTAGCAGAACTTTACTTGAACCGTATTTCTTTCGACGATTATTTACCGCTGGCTATTTACTTTGACAACGATTACCCAGACCGAAGATCGAATAGCCGAACTACCGATATTAGCTATGCCGAAACAGTAGAAGATTACTACGATAAAAAAGAAGAGTTCAAGCTACTCTTCACAGAACCAATGGATAAGGAGGAAGCCTTCCTAACAGCCGAGCGTTACGAAGCATTTTTTGAACGTGAGGTGAAGCGAGGTTTTGATGACTTAACGACTTTTGCTGATGCTTTAATTCAATTCTTGGAGCGGGGTAATGAGGTACGCATTCTATTAAGAGGATACGCCAGTCCTCGTTCTAATCCTACTTACAACTATAACCTCAGTGCACGTAGAATTGTAAGTGTGCAGAATTTCTTCCGTAGTTATAAAGGAGGTGTATTGATGAAATATATTAATGAGAAAAAATTAATTGTGGATAATGAGCCTATTGGTGATAAAAAAGCACCCAATTATGTTATTGGTTTACTAGAAGATGAAAGAAATTCGATTTATAGTCTAGGTGCTTCGCTGGAGCGCAGGGTAGAAATTGTAGAAGTAGAAGTTAAAGTAACTGAAGATGAAGAACCACCTAGCTCAAACAAGGCATTTAGCACTAAAGGCGGAAACGACGACTAAAAGTGCAAGTGAGGTACTTAAATAACACAATAGAACTTTTTAGATGTAAAACAGAAAGATAAGTTCTGCTGCTACTTCGAGCAATATTGCCTCAAACAGCAGCAGAACAATTATCTTACATTTAACGATGCAAAATTCACTAATTCACTAATATTTGAAATCCCTGAGCATGAAGAACATCTTTACACTTAAAGAAAATACTACAATCAATCTATATGCAAAGCTATTTGAGCTGATTTGTTTGTTTGTTCTTTGTTTTCCAACAATCCATTTCGCTTCCCATATTGTGGGTGGGGACATCGGCTATCGCTGTTTGGGCGGCAACCAATATGAAATTACCTTAAACGTATATCGAGATTGCTTTTATGGTGCAAACGATGCACCTTTTGACAATCCTGCTACACTTGGTATTTTCAACCCAAGAACGAGGACTTTAATTCAGCAATTTAATATCCCATTTACTCAAGATGACACCTTGCGCGGTCTCTTTCAAGACCGCTGTCTGCTTATTCCGCAAGATGTTTGTGTACATACCTCTACTTATCGCGATACCATCACGCTCCTGTTCAGCCCCGATGGTTACCAAATTGTCTATCAACGCTGTTGCCGTAACCAAACAATTGCCAATGTCGTTAACCCACTAGAAACTGGTGCAACTTATGACATTACCATTACTGCTGCTGCACTGCGCGTATGTAATTCTTCACCTCGTTTCAAAGAATGGCCACCTATTTTTGTATGTGTGGACAATCCCATTTTCTATGACCACAGTGCTATTGACCAAGATAGAGATGAGTTAGTGTATAGCCTTTGCACGCCATTTACAGGTGGAAGTTTGGCTCAACCCAAGCCGCTAGTGCCTGCAAGCCCTCCTTACGATACATTGAGATGGGTTGACCCAGTTTACAATTTAGACAATATCCTTGGCGAGGGAAGACCACTGCGCATAGACCCTCGTAGAGGATTTCTGTTTGCGCGACCAGGTATTCAGGGGCAATTTGTAGTAGGAGTCTGCGTGGATGAATATAGAGGTGGAGAGCTGCTTTCAAGAACAAGACGCGATTTTCAGTACAACATAGGAATGTGTCGCGACATTAATGCAGTAGTGGGTGCGCCTTCCATACAATGTGATGACTTAACAGTCAACTTTGAGAGTTTAAGCACTGGTTCAGCAGATTTTATGTGGAACTTTGATTTCAAACAAGGACAAGCGCCTATTTTTACTTCAAGAGAGGAAAATCCTTCTTTTACCTATCCAGATACAGGTAGATACTTTGTTCAACTTATTGTTGAGCCAAATAGCGTTTGTTCAGATACAATGATTCACGAAATATATTTAAGAAATAACACCGTACAATCTGCTATACAAGCCACCACTTTTGATTGTGGTGATTCCACCGTAGTGACTTTGATAGACCAATCTGTGGATACTATTTTTAACATCACAGAGCGTTTTTGGGAAGTAAGAACAACTGATACCACTTTCACTAGCGACTTTGGACGACCAGCTTTTTTTGTGCGCAAAGGAACAAGCGTAGAAGCGACGCTTATTACTCAATCAAAAGATGGGTGTTCACAGACTTCACGAGCTACTTTTGAAACTGGCAATTCAGACCCTACTGTGGGCATTCCCGATACACTCGTCATTTGTAGGCGAGATAGCATTAATTTGAATCCATTATTCGATGCTGATTTGGGCTATCAATATCGTTGGCGACCCAATTTATCTGTTGACAATCCAAATCGTCCTAACCCTAAGGTTTCACCCAGAAATACAACGACTTATACTGCAAGAATTTTCCCAGAAAGTAGCCTTTGTGAAGTGGAAAAAAAAGTCACCGTAGTTGTGCTTCCTGCACCACAGTTAATGGAATTGAATATGTCAAAAGATTGTTTTAATGGACTAACCATCAACTTCAAAGCTAGTATAGAAGGAGCTGATTCTATACAATGGAATTTTGGAGATAGCACTAACAGTCAGTTATTTACATCAAATAAAAGTGTGACGCACACTTACCCTGATACAGGAACTTACGAACTACAAATTGTTCTTCTAGGAAGACTTTGCAGTGATACTATTCGCAGAATGGTCAACGTAGAAAGCCGTGAAGGTGCGACTAATCTAGTGCTTGAATTGCCTAATAAAGATATTCAAACTTGTGAAGCAAATGTAACTTTGGAGGCAAGAGTACAAAATGTACCTGTCTATGAATGGCTAAATGCTCAAGATTCTGTTCTGGCGATTAACCGTAGTTTTACCGTTCCTGTTTTGGGCGATACTTTCTACAAAATAAGAGCCAGCGATAGTACAGGTTGTGTAGTGGAAGATACCATTCGAGTAAGCGACAGACGACCAAAGTTCACTACACCACGCGACCAAGTCCTTTGTCCGGGTGAAACTGCGGACGTATTTGCTACAACAACATCTTCCGATTCGCTTCGCTTCCAATGGTTTCCCAGCGATTTAATTATAGAAGGAGGCAATACTGCTCGACCTCAGCTAATGTTTAGGTCAGGTGTACAAACATATGGCGTAATAGTGGAAAGTAGTTTTGGCTGTGTGGACTCGGCGCAAATAGTGATTACTAGCATTGACCCTGATTTAACGATTACTTTCGATGCCAATATTCAGTGCGATGGGGCAACAGTAGAATTTATTAACACCAGTTCTCAGCCAGATTTGAGATACAAATGGCTATTTGGCGATGGAAATGCGGCAACAGACAATCGCATCCTTTACAACTACGAAAGTATAGGTACAATTAATGCCTGCTTGGCGTTAGATTACAATGTTAGTTGTATTGATACCACTTGTCAGCCATTGGAAATTATTGATGGTATGATTGAAGCTAGCTTCGCAGTAGAATTAATGGACTGTTCAACGGATAGCACCATGTTAATTTTTAATAATTTATCTACTGCACCTAATATTGCTTCCTACAAATGGGAATTTAGTAATGGCGATACTAGCACATTGGAAAGTCCTAGTTTAACA
Organism: uncultured Saprospiraceae bacterium; assembly: GCA_937944245.1. Taxonomy (GTDB): domain Bacteria; phylum Bacteroidota; class Bacteroidia; order Chitinophagales; family Saprospiraceae; genus JAAUTG01. Next base: position 26,433 of record CALDYY010000007.1, read on the forward strand.
CTATTCAGAAGTGAGCAATTAATTGCTAAGCTAACCGTAGAAGTCGGTGAGGATTGCCAAATTGTACAAATTGATACTATTGCTGTAAAGGTATTAAGTATCAACTTAGATACACTCATCAACTTATGCGAAGGTACTACCTTGCAGCTAAATGTAGGTGGCGATATGGATTTACAATATACTTGGAGTCCTGCAGAAAATTTAAGTGCCCCTAATGTAGCTAGTCCTTTACTTTCAGCAATGAGTGTGGGGGAGTTTAACTACTCGGTAAAAATCGAAGACCGCAACAACGAAGGATGTCAGATAGCACGCAACTTTAAAGTTGTTGTAGCAGAAGGCTTGGCGATTAGTTTGCCCGATGTCTTGAACTTATGCGAAACTGACCAAGTGCTTTCATTGGATGTAGATTCAACCGTCAATGTCATTTGGCGAGACGTTAATAATACAACGTTTAGCGGTAGATCTGTAAACATTAGAGGCGATTACGAGGGACCTTATTTTGTGGAAGCCACAGATAGTAAAGGTTGTGTGGGGCGCGATTCTGTTCAAATTACAATTGGTAACGGCGTTAATATTTTCAAAGCGATTGGTGATACAGTAACGACTTGCGAGGGTCAATCGGTATTGATTATCTTAGAAAACACTGACCCAAGAGATGAAATTACCATTCGCTATTCGCCTAACGATCAACTTATTAGCGGAGATGGTACATTAAGACCGACTATATTCGGATTTACCGATACTATTTTTGTCATGTACTACGAAGCCAGTAACCAGTTTGGTTGTAGCATTAACGATTCTTTAATCATCAAAATTAGAGATTTTAAAATTACACTACCCGATAGCGCACTTGTTTGTAGGAATAGTCCAACGACTATCAATCCAAATTTCAATCCTTTATTGGAATACACTTGGACACCAAGTGCAGGATTAAATAATGCCAGAAGTGGTAATCCTGAAATTACCATTACTCAACCCACCCGATACCTTGTCAACATAACGGTAGGCGATGGAGCAGGTGCTTGCCGAGCGCAACGGACGGTAGATGTGGACTTACTACCCGATTTTAATTTGCAAGTCCCACGAGATACTGCCCTTTGCGAAGGAACGCAGATTACATTAACCGCAATCGCAAATGTGCCAGTAGAATACGAATGGGCAGCTGACCAACGATTTGAAACCTTGTTGAGTGCCGACTCTATTGCGTTGGTCAATGCAATGGAAGGAAGCCGTAGTTTCTTTGTACGGGCAACAGATGAATTTGGCTGTTCACAAATTCGTGGAACAACCGTCAATAATTTCCCAGTGCGTGCTTCTGTTCCAGATACCACCGTCGGATGTATTGGACAAAATGTTTCTTTGATGGCAACCAACAACGGACCGATGCAAACATTGACTTATCAATGGTCGCCTGCCGAACGAATTGTAAGTGGTCAAGGCACTTCCCGACCAACTGTAAATGGTGCGCAAAGTGGAGTCATTACTGCTTCGGTGACCAATAATTTTGGTTGTTCAACCACCATACAAACTTTTCTTTCTTTGTTGGATGTAGCATCTGACCAAGTACGCATTACTGCTACGCCAGATACTATTTCGCAAGGGCAGCAAACACGATTGAATGTTGAGTTGAATGATGACTTTACCTACCTTTGGTCGCCTAGCGATATTCTGGATAATCCAATGGCTCGAAATCCATTGGCTCGACCTTTGGAAACGACAACGTTTACAGTGGAGATTACCAAAGATGGTTGCGTGAGCAGAAAAACAATCGAAGTAGTGGTTAATTTCAATATTTGTGATGAGCCTTTTATCTTCATCCCAACAGCATTCACGCCTAATAGTGATGGGCGAAACGATATACTTTTCGTGCGTGGCAATCCAATCAAAACAATGTACTTTGCTGTGTTCAATCGTTGGGGACAAAAAGTATTTGAATCGGATAATCCAAACTTTGGTTGGGACGGTACTTTCAAAGGCAAACCGCTACCACCAGATGTTTACGGCTATTATGTGGATATTGAATGTTTAGATGGCGAAACCTTCTTCAAAAAAGGAAATGTTTCAATATTAAGGTGATGTTCCGCAAAAGAACTTAACTTTTTATACAACAACAAAAAAGCCGCTTCACGGTGAAGCGGCTTTTTTGTTGTTCTCCTACTAGGAATCCTTTGCCTATCTATCATCCTTCCTTATTCAAAAAGAACGAAAAAGTTGTTTCCATTTCTTTACGCTTACGCTCTAAGCTCGCTTTCTTGGGAATAAAAAATTTGGAGATTTGACGAAATGGGGTTATTTTTAGTGCAATAAATAGTTGATGATTTGGAAACTTGTTTAACTTTGGTGGATACATGCCATAAATGTTAAAAAGAGTTGTAGGCACGTTGTCCAAGAGGACTTACGCTGTGCTATGCAACTTCATACAACATTGTCTCCAACGACAATGTTCCTAAAAAAGTCCAATTGCGTGAAGGCTTTAAGATTATGGGCTATGCAAAAAAACGAAAACTTGAAAACATCAATATTTTTTTGTAAATTTAATAGAACAATGATGATATGAGAACACTCAATATTTCTATCTCTGACATAGAGTTCAACAAGTTTGGTATAAAAAGGGACAACCTAACTTTCACTGAGTTTGTAGAACTTATCAGTAGGGAACTGATGCGACAAAACCTAAATAAATGTGTAGAATTAGCCGAGAGATACGGGCTATCCTCAATGACTATGGACGAGATAAACGAAGAAGTAAAAGCGGTTCGAAGTGCAAAAAATCGTCATTGATACGAATGTTATCGTTTCTTCGCTTATCCAACAAAGTTATCCCTACAAAATCATCTACGAATTGTTTATAGATGATAAGTTCTTGCTTTGTGTGTCCGAAGAACTAATGGCCGAGTATTACGAAGTGTTGTCAAGACCAAAGTTTGCAAGGTTCCCCGACTTTTTTGGTAAAGCCGAAAGTTTGCTTGCAGATATAGAAACAAAAGCCAAGAAATTTGCCCCGAGCACAAAACTTGACTTGATTTCAGACAAAGACGATAATATGATTTTGTAACTTGCAGACTAATGTTTGGCAGACTTCGTTATCACAGGTAACACAAACGACTTTACGTTTTCAGTGTACAAACAGGCAAAAATTGTTAGTCCAAAGGAGTATTGGGAGAACTGTGCACCCCAATAAAAATGCACAAGCACGCTACCACCACCACACATACGGGACACGGCTGCCTGCCAAAAAGGTAGGTACACGGCAGGTCGCCATAAAAAGAAATATTTTGATATTGAGCAAATAATTTAGCTGAAAGCCATTATTGAGGAAGGAAATTTCGGAGCTATAGAAGAGAAAACACGTTACTAGCTCTTGTAATGAGGGCTTTACTTGAAGTAAAGCCCTCACACTACAAGAGTTAAATCAACCTTCAAATGATTTCGATTATTTCACTACTTAACCAGCCTTCATCGCCGTTTGGTAGGCGCACTTTGTACCAGTCGCCAATTTTGTCTAATAGATTAACTTTCAATCCTTCATGGAGTAGTAAAATAGAAGCACTTAATTCATCAGGTGAACTCTTGAGGGCAATTTCTTCTACTATTACAATCGCTTGTTCGCTATCTTTAGTGTTGGCTGCCGCAAGTGATATGGGCAAAATGCTGATAAACAGCAAGGTAATGCCTATGAAAAAGCCCCACTTGCGTTGAGTACGGGTTTTACCAATTTGCCAAACAATAAGCGCCGCCATAGCCAACCAAAAAAAGGTAATACCAATTGCTGCCCAAGTATTGCTACTCAGTTGCTGTCGTAAACCATTCCACCAGTCTATCAAAAAGAAGTTGGGTAGCGTCTCTAATTTATCTTTAATTTGGGCATTAACGATGGATAAATTGTGCTTGATGTCTTTATCATTAGGTGCAAGGCGAGCAGCGCGCTCATAGTGCAGTACGGCTTTCCCTAGTTGTTGCATGCGATAGTAAGCGTTGCCCAAATTGTAATGCAACTCTGCTGATTGATAGCCTTGTTGAAGAATGGATTGATATTGTGTAATAGCAGTTGTATAGTCTTTTTCTTGATAGGCTACATTAGCTATTCCAAATGCTTCGTCTATGGTTTGAGTAAAACCAGTAGCTATTTGAACAACAAGCAGTAGCAGCAACAGAGTCTTCTTTAGTCGTGTAGGCTTCATTTTTCTAAACTTGTATTAAGTTTGTAGTAACTTCATCAAATTTGCAAAGCTCTTTAAGGGTTTCCCAACAAAATTAATCATTTTCCACTGCATTTGTTTTGCTAGAGGATGTTGGTATTTGTTGATTTGCTTTTTTTTCAGGTTTTATTTCGAGTAAATCTGCCACAGAGCGAGGGCGTTTGTTGATTTCCCAACGAAAACCCTCCAACCTCAATTCATCGTGTTTGGCTTGTCGCATGGGGTCTAAGCGGGCAGTAGGTTCATTATAAAATTTTATTTTTCTAATTTGATTGTTACCAAAATAAAGTAGCATCTCACTACAAATTGCTTTATTTACTCCAATGTAAGCATCAAAGGCATCCAAAGCGTAATAAACGGATTCAGCATTGCCCTCCACTTGCATTTGCCTTAGCTCGCTTTCTAAAAAAGTAGCTACAATATTTTTCCCTTTTATTTGATTAAAGTATCTTTCATCAGGGCTATTGATGATGAAAGATTTATTGAGTAGAAAAATACGGTCTATTTTTTCGTCTTTTAGCACTAGGCGAATCGTATCCGCTGAGAATTGAGAGGTATCTGACCAAATTAATGGATTTTCAAAAAATCGAAAAATGGAATCGCGCGTGCTATAAGTCAAAGAATCACAAATGGCTTGCAAATCAGATTTGAAAATACGAACGTCTGGGTAAGCCACTAAGCTCCTGCTGGTATCTATTCTTTGTAAGCTATCAATGGTCAAAAGGGTATCTAAGCGACGAAAAGCAATTAGCGTATCGGCAGAAAGATAAAGGGAATCCTCCTCTATTTTTGTGATGAGCAAGGGTCTGCCACCACTAGATTTGAGATAGTCGTTAACATTATCGTATTCTGTAAATTGGCAAACAATCGTTAAATTTTGGGAAGTATCTTGCCAAATCACATTTCCACTAGCAATACCCAAACCACCTTCACTATCAAAGTCCACTTGGTCGGCTTGCAAAATCTGGGGTGGATTGCTGATGTACGAACGCCCTCTGGTGCGATAGCGATTTTTCTTTTGATTGTAAACAATTTGCTCTGCTCGAATATTTTGTGTAGAGTCTTGATAATTGGCATTACCGAGTAGGAAAATTTCTTCTGTTTGGTCATTATACGTTATCGTGTCAGCGTCTGCTTTTCTTAGCCCCTCATTGAAAGAGGCATTTCCTGTCAAGGTATAAGTAGAACTTGCACCATCATAGCGAATAATATCCGCTTTCGCCTGCTGGTTGCCTCTTACAAATTGTGCATTTTCCCTAAACTCAGCTATTTCATTGGCAGTATTATAGAAACCATCTTCGCAATAAATCTTAGTGGTATCGCTAATGATGAGGGTCGGACCTAAAAAAGTAGCTATTTGGGTCTTGGTGTTGAAGAGCAGCGTGTCGGAGCGCAAAGTAAATTCCGGATTCACTACAATCACATTATCTCGAAAGTAAACATCATTGGTGGTCGTGTAAAAATAGCCCCGTTTGCTGCTGAGTTGTGTTTCGCCATTGGTGAGTAAAGCTCCTGTAAAATAGGTGGCTACTTTGGTGTTTAAATCGTAATTGAGTTGCGTTGTGAAGAGTTGTTGCCCTGCATTGTCCAGTACAACATCACCAAAAAGGGTTGCTTGTTTTGAGATACCATTGTAGTTGAGAGAATCAGAAAAGATGCTCAATGAATCGCCTTGCTGGATGATTACATTACCTTGTGCTACCAATTGTGTGCTATTAGTGATGACTGCTGAATCGCAATACATAAAAATACTATCTTGCCTAAGCTCAACATTTCCTAATAATCGTTGAATTAAGTCATTTTTTTGTTGTAAAAGTTCTAATACATCGGCAAAATCAATGGTGATTTTTTGAATTGTATCTCGAGCAGCAGATTGACTAGGTTTTGGAACTTGTTGTGCGAACAACATCATCGGAATTGCCCACAACCACACTATTAAACCATATTTTGAATAACGCCTCATCTATCTTGTCAATTTTCTTACCTTGAACACACAAAATTGATATTTTGCACTTAAAATTACGACATCATTTTAGATTTTGTTTAAGTTTAACTTATTGTTGAGCATATTTCTACCATCAAAACATTAACATCACTTGTCATGTGATTTTCCTACTCACAGCAAAGATTTTCTAGTTATTCAACGCCTATGTTTTTATTCATCCCATACAAGACCCTACCAGCTTGCTGTCCATATCAGTTGTAATGCTGATATGATGAGCAAAATCTCAACAAGCAAAATAAACTTTCCTCGACTCAATTTTTCAATAATTTTTTTTCCTGTCCAGCTACCCAAAATCATGGCTAAGCCAATAAAAAGACCATAATAAAGTTCGGTCTTTCCAATAAGCGCATATTTGTTATAAATGACTGTCTTTGTTAGGTGCATGGTTAAAGCGGTGAATGCTTCACTTGCTACATATGCGCTTGCCGTCAAGTTAAGTCCTAGAAAAAAAGCTGCCCCAAGTGGTCCAGCACTGCCTGCAAGTCCAGATAAAAAGCCTGTTAGTCCACCGCCAAACAACATTCCTTTATTGCCAAGTGCTATTTTCTTGATTTTTGTCCTACGATAAATAACCAAAAGTATTAGAAAAATTCCTATTCCAATTTTAATCTTGTTGCTGTCAATATCAGTGAATAGGTAACTGCCTAGAATTGTTAAAGGAATTGCGGTCAACAGAAAGAAAATAATGGGTTGCCATTTCAATTCGTGCCTGCCGAACCAAACTCTTGAAGCATTACCAAATATTTGTCCGATGGTCAAAATGGGAATAGCTGCCTTTATTCCAACTATATTGGTCAAAACGGGCAGTAAAACCAATGCACCGCCAAATCCTGCCGCCCCCGAGATAGTTGCTGCAAGAAAACTAATCACAAACAAAAGCAACAGTTCTTCCATATCAGCGTGGCATAAATAAAATTATAGCAGCACCTACAATACAAACGCCTGCACCAATAACATCCCATTCGTCTGGCATTTGGTTTTCTGCAAAATACAACCAAAGCAAGGAAGCAGCAATGTAAATTCCACCGTAAATGGCATAGGCTCGCCCCGCAAATTCTGTTTGTACCCTTGTTAATAGCAATGCAAATATCATTAGAGAAATAATACCCGGCAACAACCAATACGGCGATTTGCCAAGTTTGAAATAATTCCAGAAAGCAAAGCATCCAAAAATTTCAAAAAAAGCTGCTCCGATATAAATTAAAATATCTTTCATTTTTGTTTATTTATTGCTTAATAATTATGACTTGGTAGCGCAAGCAATTCAAGAAGTCAGATTTATAAAATATTCGTTTTCAAAAACTAAGAATTTAAGCAAGCTCTAAATAAAAAATGTAATCTTTTCATTCTTCCTGTTTTCTTACTTTTGTCAGCTTTATTAGGCTTTTTATATTGTTTGGTGCACAATATTAGCTAATAAACAGTCGCAATCCAAATAATGAAACATAAATGTTAGAACAAGTCCAGTAACTGTTTTATATTTGCATCAGCTATTAATCAAACCTGCTCTTCCAAATTAATTGATTATGAAAAGGCATTACTTCTTTTTCTTGAGTTGCTTACTTTTTTGTGCTTGCTTAACAACACAAAAGAACGATGGCAACGACACAACTAACCATGAAAAAATAAGTGAAGAAACTCACAACCAAAGTTCTATACGTTATACTTTTTCAAATGAATATGACGATTTTGATGTTAGGTCGTTAGAGGCTAAAGTTGGCGAAAAACAATTTACGTTGTTTTCGATAAATGAAGAAGTATGTATTCGCATAGCAAAACAGGGAGATTTCAACAAAAACGGGTATGAAGATGTGCTAGTTGAAATCATAAATGGCTGTGGCGGAAATTGTTGTGGCAATAGCTATGTTGTATTTAGTTACGATGGAGAAAAGTTTCAAAAGACAACAACAGTAGGTTATGATTTTAACGGTATTGAGGTGCATAAGGCAGATTCGGTACTAGAATTTACTGTTCAGACGGTCAATTATGGTGTTGGTAATACTTCATCATGCGACAGTAAAGAAGAAACCTATCGTTTAAATGAGTATCAACTTGAGTTGATAGCGCAAAAAATAGAAACTCCTATGGCTGCTTTGAAGGAAATTAAAGCACAGGACTTTGAAAACAAGCGCAAAACAGAACTCATTCTATCGCATGATATTGACGGCGACTCGAAACTAGACAAGCTCATTTGCCAATATGACAAGGATTTTAAAAGTATCAGTGGATGGCGCATTGAATTTGCCAACAGTTCTACTTATGAAGGTGAAACTACAATAAATATGCACCGTTTGGGCATACTATCTACAAAGCATTTCGGCAGTAATGATTTAGTAATAAGTTGCTCACAAGTGCTACAATGGAACGGCACTACATACGAAGAAGTGAACTAACCCACCAACATCTCTGCTGCTTTTTCACCGATAAGGCTGCCAATAGCAATGCCCATGCCGCCCATGCGAACAGCCACGCCTACGCGTGGTGAAGTCATTTCGATAATAGGCTGCTTGACGTCGCCAATGCCAAGTATGCCACTCCACCACTGCTCAATTTCAACTTTTGTGTTAGGCACAACGACATGGTGTAGTAAATCAATAAGTGCTTGTTGGATTTTGTCAGTTAATCCAAATTCAGCTATTTGTTCTTCTTCTTTAGCAAGATTTCTACCTCCACCTAATAAAATTCGGTTACCTACATTTCTGAAGTAATAGTAGCCTTGCTCGTAGTGAAAGCAACCTTTCAGCGAAAGTCCTGGAATAGGTTTTGTGATTAATACTTGATTACGAGCCGGTTGCACGGCTAAGTTAGGCATAAGTTGTTGTGCAAAACCATTGGTAGCAACCAATACTTTTTCTGCGCAAAGTGTCCAAGCGTTTTCAAAGTGTAGTTGTACCTTGTTTGAATGTTCTTCTATGGTATTAATTTTTAAGCCAAAAAACGTTTGAATATCGGCTGCCTGTGCAAGCTGTTGCAAGCGTATTATCATTTTGGCAGGATGAAGTTGTCCTTCTAGTTTACTATAAATCAAGTGCTTAACCTCTTTAAATCCAAAATGTGGAATTTGTTCATCCAATACGCTAAAAGTCGTGCGCTCCCCTGTAATTTGAAAAAATTGCCGATTTAATTCGTCCAGTTGTTCTACACATTGTTCAAAAATAGCTTCTTCTCCAGTTTTGAAAATTTCATAGCCGCCGAATGATTCATAATCCATGTATTCATCGCCTACCTTTTGGCGTAGTCGTTGTAACCCTTCCCAACGTTGTTGCACTAAGTTCCAAACCATTTGTTCCTCATGCGTTGCCAAGTCGCTAATGAGTTCTGTTGGGCTACCAAAACAAGCAAATCCAGCATTTCTAGTGCTTGCCCCTAGTGGCGTGGCATTGCCCTCTATAAGTACGATTATAGCTTTTGGTTGCAAATGACGAAGTTGCAACGCAGCATTTAATCCCACTATTCCGCTTCCTATAACAGCAAAATCTGCTTTTTTAAAATAACTATCCACTTCCCAGAAACTTTGGTTAGGCATAAGTAGCTTGCTTTGATGTAAAAGTAAAAATGATTAAAAAAACCAAATTACCAAAAAAACATTAATTTCGCACTGAAAATAGTACATTAGCTACATTAAAACCCTTATTATTACTATGATTCAACGCATTCAAACTATTTATTTAGCTATCGCTGCTTTGGCTGCTCTAGCTTTAATATTTCTGCCGTTTGCAGCTACGCCTGAACCCGTTATGAGTTCCGCTTTATTTGAAGATGGCAAATACAACCTGAATGACAATATTGCTTTGTTACTACTTTTCATCGGTGCAGGGGTATTATCCTTGGCTACTATTTTTCTTTTCAACAATCGTCCGCTACAAATCAACTTGACTAGAGTAGCTTTTGTCCTTAATTTTATTGGTCTAATCTTAGCTATTCTACTTTTCCTGCGCGATGACATTGTGCGTAGTGATGTACTGACTAGCCCTAGTGATGGTTTGGGTATTTTATTGCCTATTTTGGTAGGAGTTATGTTGGTATTGGCTTTAAGAAATATCAATAAGGACGAAAAATTGGTTCGTTCTACTAATAGACTTCGGTAGCTATTCTGCTACCCAAGTTTAATATCAATTTTTAGCATTCTATCTATTTTATCTTGTGTGGCAGGCTTATCCTTGTAACTTTGCCTTCAAATGATACAATCATGAAATTCAATTTTGCTGTTCTGGCAATCATTAGCCTTTGGTTAGTATTTGCTTGTACTCGTCCAAATCAATCAGGTAATGTAAAAGAGAAGACTACTGGAGTGCTTGAGTTCTACGAAAATACAGACCGCGAAATTTGGCAAAGACCAGAGTTGGTGCAAAGCCTATTTGGTGATTTAACCAACAAAACCGTAGCGGATATTGGTGCAGGAAGTGGTTTCTTTACATTCCGATTAGCGGAACGCGCCGAAAAAGTAATTGCGATTGAAATTAATCAAGAAGTAGTAGATAAATTGAACGCTTCTATTCCGCAGGCGGTGAAAGACCGCGTAGAAGTACGTTTAGTACCTCCAGACGATCCCATGCTACAACCCGAAGAAGTAGATGCCATTTTAATTGTCAATACCTATGTATATTTTGATGACAGAGTAGCTTATTTGAAAAAATTACATGTCAGTCTTTCGGAAGTCGGAAAAGTATTGATTAGCGACTTTAAAAAGAAACAAACACCTTTGGGTCCACCTCCCGAATTTAGAATTTCACTTTATGAAGTGGAAAAAGAATTACAAGAAGCAGGATTTAGAATTATTGTTTCTGATGATACTTCTTTGGGCTACCAATATATTGTTTTAGCGGAGAAAATAGAGCCTCAACAGTAAGGAAATAGTTCTTTACACCCAATTCCGCCAACTCCCTAAGTCAGTGGACTGCTCTTTGTTCTTGAGCAAAATATCTAGAAAATCTTGTCTAGGCAGGGGTCTGCCTCCTAAACTAGACAGATGGCGCGTGGCTTGCTGGCAGTCAATCAACCAGTAGCCCTTTTCTTCTAATTTTTTCACAATACTAATGAATCCGAACTTAGAAGCATTGCTCACATGGGCGAACATAGATTCACCAAAAAAGCATTTGCCTAATCCTATACCATATAAACCACCAACCAGTTGCTTATTTTTCCATACTTCTACGGAATGGGCGTAGCCCATTTCGTGAAGCTGACAATAGCCATTTACCATATCTTCGGTAATCCAAGTGCCATGCTGTCCTTTTCGGTTAGTCTGTTGACAATTGCGAATAACTTGTTCAAAATGAGTATCAAGCGTTAATTGGAATTTATTGCCGTTAAAATAGGGGCGCATGCTTTTAGCCACTTTTAATTCTTTTGGAAATAGCACAAAACGAGGATTGGGCGACCACCAAACAATGGGATCACTAGGATTAAACCAAGGAAATATTCCAAGCTCATAAGCAACCAGTAGCCTTTCAGGCGATAGGTCACCACCTATCGCTAAAATACCTTCGTCATCTGCAAGGTTAGGATCGGGAAAATGATAATCATTATCTGAAAGCCAAAATACAGGCATTGCAATTCATGTTTGTGTGATTAAACAAAAACAGCAACGTTTTGATGCGTTGCTGTTTTTAATGTTTTGGTGTTGCCCTAACATTCATAGGGGAAGATTGTCTTCAATATCCTTCAATAACGGCAGATAAGCCTCTATCAATAAGCGCATCTTTTTTAGGCTGAAGTGCTTTTCTTGAACCAGTTTTCACTGTGGCTCTACCTTTGAAATGAATGAGCATAGAAAGTTGTTCCGATTGTTCTAGTGTGTGCCCTAGCACTTCCATGAAGCATTTAATGACCCACTCAAATGTATTGACATCGTCATTATATACAACAAGTTCTAAGTGCTGACCAGTGCCGTCCACTTCTTTCTCAATATCCTTAAGAAGTCGCTCTATTTCAACGTCAATATTTTCATCCACTTCTATAGATTGCATATATGGCTGAAGTCCATTCAATATATGGAAGGGAAAATTCATACTACTCACTTGCTATTTTACAATTAATCAATTCAGTAAAAATAACTAATTTAACTGAGATAATGTTGACTTTATAGCTTCAAAATTTGGTAAATCACCAGCACTTTCTAATACTTCTGCATAGCGAATGATACCTTCTGCGTCCACTACAAATGCAGCGCGCTTTGCCACCCCCTTCATGCCCATTACAAAATCCTCATACAATGCGCCATAAGCACGCGCCACTTCTTTATTGAAATCGGAAAGTAGTGGGAAGTTCAAGTTTTGCTCTTGTTTAAAACGCTCCAAAGTGAAAGGAGAATCCACTGAGATAGCTAAAACATTAGCATTTAAGGTTTGATAATCTGCCATATCATCTCTCATAGTGCAAAGTTCTGTGGTACAAACAGAGGTAAATGCCAATGGAAAAAATAAGACGACTACATTTTTGCCTTTGTGGCTTGATAAGGTTACGGATTCTTTTGCATCGGAAACCAAAGTAAAATCAGGTGCCACATCTCCAATTTTGATACTCATTGGTGTAAGGTTTTTAATTTAAAAAATTGATGAATGCCTATAAAAGGAACGAATTAAAAATAAGTTTTGACTTTCACCTAACCTTTTGCCAATGTTTCTGAAATATCTGTCTTAGAGGCTTGAATAGCAGGAATAATGGCGGCTACAACACCAATAAATAATGCACCAATTAACAGATAAGCTTCTTCTTTTAGGAACTGCCAACCTGTGAACGAATATCGGTAGGCATCTTTTATCATATTTGCTAGTAATTGCATTCCACCATGACTCAGTAAGATACCAATAAAAAAACCGATACTAGCTAAAATCAAGCCTTCTAAGATGATGAGTGTAAAAATGCCTGCAGGTTTCGCCCCCATGGAGCGCATTAATGCCAATTCATACTTGCGCTCGCGCAAGGAAGAAAATAGCGAAATGAAGATACTCAATCCCGAGACAAAGATGATGACAATAGCTAAAGTACGCAATGCTTGTTGACCTGTATCCATCAAAGAAAATAGGCGATTAATTTCAATAGCTGGTGTAGCTGCTTGTAAATCAGTGTTTTCGTTGATGTTGCGTTGCATATTTAAAGATTGGAAATTACGCCCTTTAAAGCGAATAAGCAACGAAGTGATTTGTTTATCTTGGTCTTCGTCTAGTAAAGATTTTGGAGCTGCCGGACCGTGATCATGGTCGCTGTGGTCGTGGTCATGGTCTTCATGGTTGTGTCCGTCATGATTATGCGCACTGTGGTCATGATCATGTTCTTCATGGTCGTGATCGTGTTCTTCATGGATGAGCCAAAAAGTTTGCGGAGTAGTCAATATGAGTTGGTCAAGCACTGTTCCACTAGGCTCAAGAATACCAACTACTTTAAATGCTTCTACATCGTCGTGCATGTGCATTTCATCATTAGTCAAACCGTGTGAACTTTGGAATTGGTCGCCAATTTTTAAGTTTAGTTCTTTAGCTACGGCTGCACCAATGGTTGTTTCAAAGTTGAATTTCCATACTTTTCCTGTTGCAATTTTAGCATTATATAGGGAAAGCAAATCTTTGGTTGTGCCAACAATACGATAGCCTTTATAACTGTCTCCCATAGAAAGAGGAATCGCCTTTTCAATTAGAGGATGGTTCTTCACCATGAAAGGTCGTGCATCCTTTAAGGCAATATTTCCTGTAGGCGCATCAATGTGATACATGCTGCAAAGAATCAGTTGCAAAGGACTTCCTTTTGCACCCACTACTAGGTCAACACCTGCTAGGTTTTTTTCAAAATTTTGCTGCAACTGATGGTCAAGCAAAAAAAGTATTGAAATTAGCCCAACACCTAGTGCAAACAAAACAATGCTCAACAGCATAGACAAAGGGCGACTGATGATATTTTTCCAACTTAATTGTAGCCAATTCATAGTTCAATTTGTTTTTCAATGATGGACTTTAAACGATTATCATGCGTAACGATTAACAAAGTTGCATTGGTTAGTGCAGCTTGTTCTTTCAACAATTTAATTACTTGTTCTGTGTTTTGATCATCCAATGCGGAGGTAGGTTCGTCAGCTAATACAATAGCTGGATTATTCACTAAAGCACGCGCAATTGCCACGCGTTGTTGCTCTCCAGCACTTAGTTGATTGGGGTTGGATTTTAATTTATGCCCCACGTTCAAATGCTCAAGCATTGTTCTAATGCGTGTTCTGTCTATTTTCATTCCTGCCAAGCGCTGTGCTAATGCTAAGTTTTCCTCTACATTAAGCGATTGAACAAAATGCGCTTGCTGAAAAATAATCCCAATGTTTTTCCCTCTAAAATTATCCAAAGCACTAGAAGGAAGTTGGCTAATTACTGTGTCGTTAATTTTAATACTACCAGATTTTGGTGTGCGCAAACCTGCCAATAAGTGCAATAGCGTCGTTTTACCACTTCCTGATTGACCGATAAGCAACCATTGTTCACCTGTTTTACACTCAATATCAGGAAATTTAAGGCGTTTCTCGCCTGTGTAGGAAAAAGTTAAATCTCGGGCAATTAGCATAACGTTTGTATTAATGTGCGCTTCAAAGGTAGCGCATTATTTCAAGTTGGAAAAATGTGTTTTGCTGAATTGGAAGATTTTGACGCAATTTAAGCGATGTCAGGAACGAGTTGATTTATGATTTAAAACATTTAACAACAAAATTAGAATTGAATTATTTACTAAAAACTTGATTGACCTCAATTTTTAATCCTGCTATGGCAAAACTTTCAATGGTGTCATCTTCTGTAAAGAAACGACTACCAATGTATTTACCTGTGTGGTCAAGATGATAGCGAATAATAAATTGCTCACTAGGCTGTACAAGCCAATATTCTGAAATACCAGCACTTTCGTAAAGGTCATATTTATCTTTCATTTCTTTCTTGGTGTTGCCTGATGATAGAATCTCTATCACCAAGTCAGGTGTACCATTGCAGCCTTTGTCGTCGAGTTTTGATAAATCACAAACTACACAAATATCAGGTTGCACAACAGTATCCACCTTATCGCCTTTTACGTTGTGTGGTGGCAAAGGCAAACGTACATCAAATGGCGCGTGGTAAAGTTTGCAAGGTGAATCCTCCAAAAAACGTCCCATTTTTAACAACATATTCATAGAAACTTGCTGATGTAAACGGCTAGGCGCAGCCATTTTGAAAATTCTACCCTTAATTAGTTCTACACGCTCCGAGAATTGCCAAGTCAAATAGTCAGTGTAAGTGTATAACTTATTAAAATCTAGTTGATTGATGTCTATTATCATAAATTGCTGATAATTGAATGGCAAAAACGTAAAAATTAACGCATGTCTAACGATTTTTTTTGGTGAAAAGTTTTTTGCCAAATATGATGTGATAAAGAATACAAATTTGAAATTCTGATGAAATTCTGAAGATTTCAACATAGGCTAACAAGTAAAAACAATTCAATGTTACTTTGCATTAAAATGTCGAAATGCTTTTGCAGTAAACTAATTTTTTGGAGGATTGGCTGATTTAAAGCCAAACA
Organism: uncultured Saprospiraceae bacterium; assembly: GCA_937944245.1. Taxonomy (GTDB): domain Bacteria; phylum Bacteroidota; class Bacteroidia; order Chitinophagales; family Saprospiraceae; genus JAAUTG01. Next base: position 42,171 of record CALDYY010000007.1, read on the forward strand.
ATCTTTGAAACGAACGAATACGAACTAAAATACATGAAAAAAATCACCCTAATTTTTGTTTTTGCTTTGCTTTTGATGCTTGATTTGACGGCACAACTATTGGAACGTCCCCCTGTAGTTGTTAGAAAAACTAACGCCACCATTAATATTGACGGGAAGTTGGATGAACAAGCGTGGTTCGATGCCGCTCCGACTAGCGATTTCTGGCTTTATTTTCCGACGGATAGTATGTTGGCAAATACAAAAACAGAAATATACATGCTTTTCGACGACAAGAATTTGTATGTAGCCGCAAAATGTTACTCTAAGGAAAACAATTATGTCGTTCCTACTTTGCGGCGCGATTACAGGGCTGGCAATAGCGATAACGTAACGCTAGTAATTGACCCTTTCAATGACCGCATTAATGCTTTTGTGTTTGGTATGACTCCGCTAGGAGTACAGCGCGAAGCATTGATTTCTGGAGGCGGGCAAAGCACTCAAGATTTTTCTACAGCTTGGGACAACAAATGGTATGGTGAAGCTGGCATACACGATGGATATTGGGTGGCTGAATTTCAAATTCCATTCAAAACATTGCGCTACAACGAAGGACAAATGGTTTGGCGATTCAATAGCTATCGCTTTGATACACAATCTAATGAAACTAGCACTTGGATGAATATTCCGCGCAATCAGTTGGTGATGAATTTAGCTTTTATGGGTGAGATGCAATGGGAGGAAGCACCACCTAAACCAGGTGCAAATGTATCCATCATACCTTATGCTATCGGCAATTCCACTAGAGATTTTGAAAAGGACACAAAAGCACAATCCAACTTCAACTTTGGTGGTGATGCTAAAGTAGCCGTCACATCAGGTATTAATTTGGATTTAACATTCAATCCGGATTTCTCACAGGTAGAAGTGGACGCTCAAGTAACTAACTTGACCCGATTTGAGATTTTTCTGCCTGAGCAACGGCAGTTTTTTCTCGAAAATTCGGATTTATTTGGTCGTTTTGGTGCGCCTGACATCAACCCGTTCTTTTCTCGTCGAGTGGGTTTATCCTATGATACTACTTTACAACAAAATGTGCCAAACCCAATTTACTTTGGCGCACGCTTGAGTGGTAAGATTGATGAAAACTGGCGCATTGGGTTACTCAATATGCAAACGGCTAGTGATGTACAAAATGGGTTACCTAGTTACAATTATACTGTGGCTGCTGTGCAGCGAAAAATACAAGCCCGTTCCAACATCGGCGCTATTGTAGTGAATAAGGAGGCTTTTGAAAAGTTACCAGAAAAAAGCACCTTTAGCCAATTCAACAGAGTGGTAGGCGTAGATTACAATTTAGCTTCTTCTGATAATTCTTGGACAGGGAAGTTGTTCTACCACCAAGCACTCACTCCAGAAAAACTAAGCCAGCAAAACGCTTATGCGGCAGCGTTATTTCGCAGAAAACGCAGCCATGAGGCAAGTATTATTTACGACCATGTAGGCGAAAATTTTAATCCTGAAGTTGGTTTTGTACCTAGAAAGAATTTTCATCGGGTTATCAGTAGCGGGGCTTTGCTTTTTTATCCTAATAAAGGTAATTTCATTCAACATGGCGTAGGTTTTGAATCTTCTTTCTTTTTTCAACCCGAATTTGGTAGAACAGACCACAGCATTGGTATCGGTTGGCGTGGCGATTTAAAGGACTTTAGTAACGTAGAAGCAAGTATTGCTAATGATTACATCCATCTTTTTAATACCTTCAACCCTACTAGAGTGGATACGGCAGTAACAAAAGTGCGATTGCTTGAACCAGGCGATTATTATTTTACTTATTTACAAGGAAGTTATATGTCCGACCGCAGAAAGGACTTTTCAGTTACGCTTATTCCAACTGTTGGTCAGTTTTTTAATGGTTGGCGCTATGCTTTACGAGGCAACTTTAACTTTAACTTTCGTCCACGCGCCAGCGTGCAATTCAACTACAATCTAAATTATATTGACCTACCAAAAGATTACGACTCCAGACTGCTAGTGCTAGTTGGTCCAAGAGTAGATGTTACTTTCACAAAAAGTATTTTCCTGACTACTTTCTTCCAATACAACAATCAAATTGACAACATCAACACAAATATCCGCTTTCAATGGCGATTTAAACCTGTATCCGATTTTTTTCTAGTTTATACAGACAATTATTATGCTTCTGATTTACAAACTAAAAGCCGAGCTATCGTAGCAAAACTGACCTATTGGTTAAATATTTAATTCTAAAAACTAGCGTTGGGATTAATTTTGGCAAAAATGAAGTTAGATACCTTGCAAAATTTGAAATCCATGTTGTTTATAAAGCTATGACCACACAAGTGCATAGATAAATTAATTTTTAATAGTTTGTATTTAAGTATTTGCTTAAATAAGTAAATTAATTATCTTTGTAGAATGGACAATAATTCTTGCATACGGAAACAAGCGGACATTAAACAAATAAACCGCTGTAAACACAGAGTTTCAGAACTCGATGGTGCATTTGACTATTTATCGAATGGACTTGAATTAGCGGGAAATAATGTAAGATTGAAAATTCTATTTCTGCTTTATGAAGAAAACCGACTTTGTGTTTGTGATATGAGCGACATTCTTGGTATGACAACTTCAGCAGTTTCTCAACACTTGCGAAAACTCAAAGACAGAAAACTCATTAAAACAGAACGAGAAGCGCAAACCATTTTTTACTCTTTGACAAAAGGGTATGAAAAAATATTGAAACCTTTTTTCAAAATACTTGAAGAAATGAGCGAATTAGAAATTTCAAAATAATTACAAAGAACAAGGTGTATTTTACAAAGCCATGCAAACTCAAAAAAAGCGGTCATCAAAACGAAATTTTAGAAACAATATGAAATCAGACACCAAACTCATCAGTGCAGGACTTTTGACAGCAGTTGCAGCTTCATTGTGTTGCATAACACCGGTCTTGGCTTTAGTGGCAGGTACAAGCGGACTTGCGTCAACTTTTTCTTGGCTTGAACCATTTCGTCCGTATTTTATCGGTTTGACGATTTTAGTGCTTGGGTTTGCTTGGTATCAAAAGTTGAACACCAAAAAAGAAATTGACTGTAACTGTGAGACAGCAAACCTAACTGGCGACAAAGCAGGAAAACCAAAATTCACTCAATCAAAAACGTTTTTGGGAATAGTAACTGCATTTGCTATCGTTATGCTTGCTTTTCCTTACTACTCAAGTGTTTTCTACCCAAAGACAGAAAAGCAAATCATAATGGTGAATCCATCGAATATTCAAAGAATTGAGTTTACAATCAAAGGAATGACTTGTGCGAGTTGCGAAAAACACGTTAATCATGAAGTAAACAAATTGACAGGAATAATCAGTTCAAAGGCTTCTTATGAAAATGGAAATGCAATCGTAGAATTTGACAACTCAAAAACTACTATTTTGGAAATTGAAAAAGCAATAAACTCAACAGGATATTCTGTAACCGATAAAAAAGAAAACTAGAAGCGAAGGCACTTTCGCTCAATAAAAGCTATAAAACACAGCAATCTAATGAGTAAAATCAAGTTACAATCAATAATCACTTGCCCTAATTGCGGACAAGAGAAACAAGAAACAATGCCGACAGACGCTTGCCAATATTTTTACGAATGTGAAAAATGTAATCAAGTTCTTAAACCAAAACAGGGCGACTGCTGTGTTTACTGTAGTTACGGAAGTATTGCTTGTCCACCAATCCAAAAATATAAAAATTGCTGCTGACAAGGTAAAAACATCAAAGCCACTAAAACAAGTTTGGCAAAAGAATTACCCTACTCACTGAAATAAGAGCATGTTTAAATTTTTAATTACTGAAAACCAATATTTTATGAACCTGACTTCAGTAAGGCTTAGTCATTTAGCCCGCTAAATTCCCTCGCCTTCCTATTGTCAGAACCACAAACTATTGATTTTCACTTAAAGAAAAT